>NZ_JBFUHV010000251.1:0-9411 GCF_056402215.1 Rhodococcus sp. P4_B6
CGCGATGACCGGCCGGGTCCTGGTTGCCCTCAACCCGCAAGCGGGAATCGACGAGCTGCGATACACACTTGCAAACTCCGAAGCGACGATGCTTCTCTTCACGACGTCCTACCGTGACCGTGACTTAGGCGCCGTCATCGAGGCGATATTGCCCGATTGCCCACTTGTGCGAGCAGCTCACTCTCTGGATACCGTCGCCCGTTGGGCAACGGAATCGCATGATCCCGCGTTCGAGTGGCCGTCCGTTGATCCCCACACTGCCGCCATGCTGCAATACACCTCGGGCACCACGGGGAAGCAAAAGGGCGTTCTCCTCGCACACCGGTCCATGGTCAACGTTGCACGCATCACGCTGCTGACCGCTGGCGTCGAACCCGGCTCGGTCATCCTCTCGCCTTTTCCGCAGTTTCACACCGCCGGATGCGTAACCTCGACCCTCGGAGCGCTCGCGGTCGGCGGCACCCTCGTCATCGTGGACCGCTGGAATCCGACGGAGGTACTGGCGACCGTCGAACGTGAGGGGGTCTCGACGATTCTTCTAGTACCCGCGATGTTGCATGGTCTCCTGCAGACGGCGAAGGCGGGTGATATTGCACCCCAAACCATTCCCACCATCCTGGTCGGCGCCGCAAGCGTACCCTCCTCGATGATCGAGAAGGCTAGGGAATTGTTCGGTGGCACGGTGCTCAACGTCTATGGTCAAACGGAGCTATCGGCCCCATTGACCGCGACGCGACGCGACGACAGCGCGAGGGGCATCACCACAACAGTCGGCCGCCCGCTTCCGCAGGTCGAATGCCGCATCGCCGATCCGGTCACGGGGCATACGCAAGAGGTCGACGTCCCCGGAGAAATATGCGCGCGTGGTTACCAGCAGATGCTGGGGTACTTTCGAGACCCTGAGGCCACTGCCCGCACCGTAGACCTCGACGGATGGCTCCACACCGGCGACCTCGGATCGATGGATGAGCGTGGGATGATCACGCTCACCGGCCGGCTCAAAGAGTTGATCATCCRGGGAGGGGAGAACATCTCTCCGAACGAAGTGTCCGACTGCTTGAGCGGTCACCCCGCTGTCGCTCAGGTGGTCGTTGTCGGAATACCTGATCAGCGGCTCGGTGAGATCGTCGCAGGAGTGGTGGTGTGCAACGCGGCCACCGACCATCACGCACTTCGAGAGGATCTGGAACGGCACTGTGCGACGCATCTGGCGGAGTACAAGGTGCCACAGCGGTGGTACTTCACCGACACGCTCCCCACCACTGCTTCGGGCAAGGTTCGCGCCCTCGAAGTTCGCCAGATGATCTCCGACGGAACCCTGCGTTGCGAGACGGCCGCAGAAGCCTCTCTGGCTGATCGTCACCCACCGTCCCACCGTCGATAACGACTCGAGAGGTAGCGACATGTTTCCCGGTGTGCATGCTGTGACATCGCCTGACCGGCCAGCTGTAGTCATGAGCGAGTCGGGACGCACTCTGACCTATCGAGAACTCAACGAGAACTCGGCGAGGTTCGCGCGGGTTCTCCACGACCTGGGGCTTCGTAAGGGCGACGCGTTCGCTTTTGTGTCGGACAACGCGCCGGAGTGCTTCGAATTATATTGGGCTGCCCTGCGCTCCGGTCTGTACGTGACACCGGTCGATCGCAATCTCTCACCCGTCGACGCTGCCTTCATCATTCACGACAGTGATTCGAAGGTTCTCGTCGTTTCGGCGGGTGTCCGGGCCTTTGCCGAAGCGTTGGTTCCGCTCACCCTGCAGATCGCGGACCGCTTCTGTTTCGGCGGTCAGATCGAGGGGTATCGGTCCTACGAGGACATGCGTGCGAACGCAGGTGTGCCGCTTGTCCAGTGTCCCCGCGGCTCCGACCTGCTCTACTCCTCTGGAACTACGGGCCGCCCAATGGGGATGAAATCGCCGCTGCTGCAGATCGAGGTCGATCAGCCGGGAGATCCCACCACGAGCGCCATCGGCTCTGCATATGAATTGACCTTTTCGGATGTGTATCTCTCGCCGGCCCCGATCTATCACGCTGCACCTCTTCGTTGGTGCGGTGCTGTTCACGCGTATGGGGGCACCGTGGTAGTGATGGAGAAATTCGACGCGGAGGAGGCTTTGCGGGTCATCGAGCAGCATTTCGTTACCGTCGCCCAGATGGTGCCGACTATGTTCGTGCGTATGCTGCAGCTGCCCGAAGCCGTTCGCGCGAAATACGACCTATCCAGTCTGCGCAGTGTCGTGCACGCTGCAGCACCATGTCCTCCCTCCGTCAAGAAGTCCATGATCGACTGGGTAGGAATGATTTTGAACGAGTACTACTCGCCCACCGAGGGAAACGGATTTACCACCATCTCGTCGGACGAATGGCTCACGAAACCCTGTTCGGTAGGTCGCAGTGTGCTCGGAACACTGCATATCTGTGACGACGAGGGGGCAGAGCTACCCGCCGGCGAGGTTGGCACCGTCTATTTCGAACGTGAAGACCAGCCGTTCGAGTATCACAAGGACCCTGAGAAGACTGCTGCTGCTCGACATCCCGACCATCCCACCTGGACCGCAGTGGGTGACCACGGATTTCTTGATGCGGATGGCTATTTGTTCCTGGCCGATCGCACAGCAACATGACCACCTTCAGCAGAGTCGACCGCTGCCCGGAGGAGGTCGAAGACGTCTTGATGATGCACCCGGCAATCTACGACGTTGTTGTGATCAGCGTCGACGATCTGAAGCGGGGACAGCAGTTCAAAGCAGTCGTGAGGGTCAAGCCGGAAGTCCGCGAATGTTCCGACCTAGCTGCCGATATCATCGACTACGCCCGCGACCGAGTCGCGCACGAGAAGGCACCTCAGAGGGTTGACTTCGTCAACGACATACCACGCACTGCGGCCGGAGAGTTTGATAGGCGTGAACTCGAGCTGAGTTAGACCGAACAGTCCGTTCGGGTAACGCTTGTACTTCGCTAGCCCGCCCCGGACAGCGACGTCCGCCGCAGGATTCGACTGCTCGACGTGCGGGAAGTGATTGATGGGACGGTAGAGCTCAAGAAGGCAATGTGCTGCTCATAGGCGCGGATCCGGCGCCCGGTACGCCAAAGCATGACTTAATCTATATTAAGACAGGCTGATGAACAGTCGTCAAGTCAGTCGACAATCCGGCGGGGGCTACGACGGCCCGCGAACGAGCAGAAGTGACGGGCGCTGGGAGCACGATTGACAGAAGGCCGGTTCCGCCAAGAATATCGCCGCTGTATGTACCCACATCCCGAGATCTGCTGGCGAAGAATGCCGCACGGCCTCACCGCCCGCAGACATGGTGGCGGCCACGGAATGGCATCTGTCATCGAATGCGCCTAGATCAGACAACACGCGCGAGGAGGCTTCTCCTTGCCGACGAGAGGAACGGCGTGTCGCACGAGATCGTCAAGTTCGAGGTGAATGACGGCATTGCGCTAGTCGGCGACTTGTGGCTTCCTGACCCTGTGGTGCCACCTCGCGGCTCGATAGTCATGCTTCACGGCGGCGGACAGACTCGCCATTCCTGGAGGGTCAGCAGCGCGCTGTTCGCTCGGGCGGGCTGGAAAGTCCTCGCATACGACGCTCGTGGTCACGGCGACAGTGACTGGGATCCGACCGGAGACTACCGGTTCGATGCGATGGTGAGCGACCTCAGTCGCGCATGTGCGCTCGTAGGCGGAGACCCGGTCGTGGTGGGCGCATCAATGGGCGGCATCGTGGCCATGCTGACAGCAGGTGAGGCTCCGGGATTCGCGCGGGCACTCGTTCTCGTCGATATCACGCCGCGAGTGGAAGAGTCAGGCGCGGCGCGCATTCGTGACTTCATGGAGGCCTCGCCTGATGGCTTCGCCGACCTGCAAGAAGTCTCCGACGCGATCCATGGCTACAACCCGCATCGTCCTCGACCCGCATCACTGGATGGGCTCAGGAAGAATGTCCGTCTGCATGCGAACGACCGTTGGTACTGGCACTGGGATCCTCAGTTTCTCACCCAGTCCGACGAAGGAATGAGCGTTGCTCACGTCGAGCGCCTTGCACAGGCGGCGGGAGCAATCACCGTCCCGACCCTGCTGGTCCGCGGGAAGCACTCAGACGTCGTCAGCGAAGCAGGCGTGCAGGAGATGAAGGCGCTCATCCCTCAGGCCCAGGTCGAGTCGGCAGACGCCGGCCACATGATCGCGGGTGACGACAACGATGTCTTCGCCACCCATGTGGTCGAATTCCTCGATAACCTCGGCTGAGGCTCGTCTGGCGGGGGGATCCACACCACGTCGGCTCGGGTCTCGTCGTGAGTGTCACCTCGGCCCGCATCCCGGATCCGCTTCTTCGTCATCGGTCCAAGCCTTCGTTGGTCGCCTTTGGCGAGTAGCCGCGCGCCCAACCCCGCCTCCCGAGTCCCTATCGAGTGCTAGCGGGTCTGGCCATGCGGCAGACTCGTGACCGGTAGCGGCGGGTAGGTGAGTGCTCTACCTGCTGGACTTGGAGTCCTGGAAAACGATCGTGCCCTGCCGGTCCGCCGGGCAGAACGGAATCGCTGATGGAATGTCAGTGCCACTGAAGCACTGCCACATAGATTGCTGACAGTTCTTCCGCACGCTGACGGCAGGGAGTGGCGAACATGACGCAGCGAGACGCGCCGCTGATGTTGCTGTTTGTAGGAGACGTTTGAACTCAGGATCATCATGATCTCGAGCTGATGGGCCCGGCCGGACGGAGGCTGAGCAAGGCCGGCTTCCGGAAGGAGTGGACGGGATCGCGCGGTTGCATGCGCTGATCGGGAAACAGCTCGCCGAAGTGGTGATCGGGATCTGGACCGCTGGCCGCGGCGGACGGGACGTGCCCACCACTTCGGTATTTTCGATTCCACGCGAGCGTCGGCAACGCCGAGACGGGCGACCGATACAGCAGCGGTCGGTGGGACTTGCCGAACTTTGAGTCGGCACGTCGACCTGCACGCAGCGACCCGTGGTGGTCAATCCGCATCCGGGGCACCCCGCAGAAGGTCGACGCGAGGGCGTCTGCCGCGTCGCAACTACGATCGCGAAAGACTCAGGACGCGAAAGACTCAGGAATGGCGTCACCATCGCGCGGGAGTCTTCACGGCTTCTTCTCGAACACTATGCGACGCACCGTCATTCTTCGACACGTTTCGGAATCGATGAGGGGTTCGAGGCCGTGACGCGCCTCCGTTCTTCATGTAGTATACAGTTTTGAATCAAGTTTCAAAAGCATGCGCTCGTGTCGAGCGTATGAGGACGGGAGAATGTTGTGGATTTCACCCTCAGTGCGCAACAGCTGGAACTGCAGGAGCGTGCGAAGGCCGCGGGAGCCGCCCTTCGTGGCAGGTCGGCGGAATGGGATCGGTCGAACAAGGTGCCGTACTCCGAGGTCGTGGAGCATGTCAGGGCGCACGGGCTCCTTGGCCTGACGATGCCTACCGAGTACGGCGGCCAGGGACTGACCGCGATGGACTATCTGATCACCGTCGAGGCGATGTTCAGGAACTCGCAGTTCTGGGCGATCGGCGAGCCGCTGTTCGCCACAGCCGGACCGGGACCGTGCATGGTGATGATGGCCGAGTCGCAGGCGACCCGGGACAAGTTTCTTCCGGACCTCGTCACCGGAGCAAGGCAGTGCGCCATTGCGCTCACCGAGCCGGATTTTGGGTCGGACTTGACCTCCCTCGTCACCACTGCAGAGCGAAGAGGCGACGATTGGGTCCTCAACGGCAAGAAAAACTTTGTGACCGGAGCAACGGTAAACCAGCTCTATGCCGTGTTCGTTCGGTTCGATGACATTCCGGGGCACCGAGGAATCGGCGCGGTCATCGTCGAAGAAGGCATGCCTGGTGTGACGATCGAGGCTGGCCCCGAATTCCTTGGGTGCCGAGGTATCCCTCACGGGGACCTGACGCTGGAGAACGTCGTGATTCCTGTCGAGAACATCATTCGGGGGCCGGGCAGCTTCGGTGACCTGATGACTGCCTTCAACATGGAGCGATTGCACAACTGTGCGTTCAACCTCGGCATGGCTGGCGCCGCATACGACGAAGCGGAGAGGTTCGTCCGCGAACGAGTCGCCTTTGGACGGCCATTGGCCGAGTTCCAGGCCGTCTACCACGCCCTGGTCGACATGTGGACGGACCTCGAGGCGCTGCGGCTGATGGCGCGAAATGCCGCGGCCTCGGCAATCGACGGTAACTACCCGCGGGCGTTGGAGACAACGGCCGCCAAGCTCTACGGCGCGCGAGTGGCCTCGCAGATCACGCTGAAGGCGCTGGAGCTCCATGGCGGCTACGGGGCGACCACGAATTTCGCCATCGAGCGCATCCATCGAGACGTCGTGGCAACAATTGTGGCCGGCGGCAGCCCGCCAGTGTTGAGGAACGCGATCGCCGCGTTGATCCTTCCTGGCGTCAGCGTGTCACAGCGTTCTGCGGGCGCCCCCCAGATGGCTCCGGTCTCATGAGCAGCGCGATCTACGAGGACGTGCACGAGCAGTACCGCGACACGGTAAGGACTTTCATCAAACGGGAGGTCACGCCTCACTACGCCCGTTGGGAGGAGGAGGGTGGAATCGACCTGTCAGCCTTCACCGCCGCGATCAACGCTGGAATCTACGGACTGGGGATCCCGGAGAAGTTCGGGGGACCGGGCGAGACCGATGTGCGCTTCCGGATGGTGGTCAGCGAGGAGATGGCGCTGGCGAGAGCGACCACCTTCTCGATCGGCCTGGCGAACCAGGACGACATGGTTCTGGTCTACCTGCTGGACCTCGGTACGGACGAGCAGCTCGATCGCTGGATGCCTGGTCTTGCGGCGGGCGAGATTGTCGGAGCCGTCGCTATGACCGAACCGGAAGCGGGCAGCGATTTGCGGGGGATGTCAACGATGGCGCGCCGAGACGGTGACGAGTGGGTCTTATCAGGTCGCAAAACATTTATTACGAACGGCACGATTGCCGGAATCGTCATCGTTGCGGCGCGCACGGTGAAAGACGATGGTTCTCTGGGCTTCAGTTTGTTCGTGGTCGAGGACGGCATGCCTGGATTCGAGCGCGGGCGGCCATTGCAGAAGGTGGGTCTGCACTCGCAGGACACCGGCGAGCTCTTTTTCAACGATGTGCGTCTACCACTGGAGAACCTGCTCGGCACGTACGGGACCGGGTTGTCACAGCTCAAGAGGCACCTCCCACGCGAGAGGCTGAGCACGACACTTGGCGCGGTTGCGGATGCTCGCGCCATCTTCGACCTGACCGCTGCGTACTGTTTCGAGCGAAAGGCATTCGGTCAGCCGATCGGTGAGTTCCAGAACACACGGTTCGCGCTGGCCGAAATGGCGACCGAACTGGACATCGCGGAAACCTATGTCGACAGCCTCGCCGTCCGCCAGAACGCTGGGACCCTGACGGCCACGGATGCGGCGAAGGGTAAGTGGTGGACCACTGAGCTCCAGAAACGGATCGTTGACCGATGCGTCCAGCTGCATGGCGGCTATGGGTACATGATCGAGTATCCCGTTGCCCGTGCCTTCATCGACTCGCGCGTGCAGACGATTTACGGCGGTACGACCGAGATCATGAAAGAGATCATCGGGCGTGACATCGCCTCGTCATTCAGCGTGCACAATCCCTAGGTGCCACCGTCCTGACAACGGAGGTGCTTTATGACGACGTTGACATCCGGCTCACTGCTGGTTGACCAGACGGACGGCAGCTGTCGTATCACCTTCAACCGCCAGGATATCCTCAACGCGCAGAATCCCGACATGCTCGAGTCGCTGGGCGCGGACGAGCGAGTCGCGGCGGGTTCTCGGGGAGCGGATGGCACGACTCGCGGTGGGCGGATCAGCGGTCAAGGGGCGTTAGTCGTTCGCTCCTGATTCGAAGCCGGCCGCCAACCTTGCCCGTCTCTGTAAGCATGAGCCGTTCCGCGAGGACTTCGCGGATAGGCGGGCTGCGATTTGAGGCGCCACCCCGACGGGTGCTGTCCCGGCAGGTCTTCGGAGTGCAATACGTGCATTCGAGCGGTACCCGATGCTTGGTCTGACTATCCTCCGTCTGGCATGAGGTTATGCGAGAAGTGAAAGCAGCCAGCTCGGGTCCGATGCCTCGCCGTTCAAGAGGAAAGGCTCCTCCTCCTACTCCTCGTTGATCCGATTGCACGGGGGCCGGAGGCTCGAATTTGAATGGCAAAGCCGATGACGGACCTCAAAGCCTCTTCTCCAGCGGCCCATCGCTGAGAGGAATCCGCCGGCATGGCGCTCCTGCAGCCACCTGACGATCAGATATGGCGGTCTGTGCCGACCGTAGCCCGCCGACTCCGGTGTCTTGGACCGTCTTGGCAGCATCCAGAGGCTGAAGTACTCGCCCCTCACCGCCGACAGAGCCGTTCGGCGAGCCGCGATCGATGATGGCGCTGAATTGCTCGCTAACGACTAGCTCGCGGTGGCCACCCTAAAAGCGCGAAATGCCCTGAGCGGCCGATATGTCGGAGGTCATGCTGCGCTCATTCTGAACTCGTCGTGTTGACACGTGATCCTAGCCAAGAGCATAATTAAATCAAGATTCAAAAAAGTAGATTCAAGACTGAGGAGCGATGAGCATGCAGCAAAGGGGAGTGTTCTGGCCCATGGCCTTCGAGGCCACGGTTCCGGAATGTCGAGTCATTGAGGGTCAGATCCCCAAGGACATCTACGGTGGGCTGTACCATAACGGCCCGACCGTTCGACGCCCTGCGCGTCAGGGGGTCGAGAGTGTCTTTACCACTGATGGCATGGTTCAGGGCTTGGTTCTCGAGAACGGAAAGGCGTCCTTCCGCAACCGGTGGGTAAGGACGCCCAAGTTCCTGGCCGAGGAGAAGGCCGGAGAAGCCCTCTTCGAGTGGGAGGACTGCGCGATCAGCCAAGACTGGCGTGCGATGGGTCTCGGTGACATCATCCGCAATGAGCAGACGCGTCTGCTTTCTCACAACACGGCGCTGGTGAATGCTTTCCCCTTCGCTGGCGACATCTTCGCGATTGGTGAGCAGGCCGGGGCTCCGCTTCGCATCGATCCAATAACGCTCGAGACCAAGGGTTTTCCCTCCTGGGGCAAGGACCTCTCACGGGGTATCCGTGAGCCCATCGACGAGAATGACGGCAATATGGCGCCGCACCCGAAGTGGGATGCGGACACGGGGATGCTGTATGCGTGGGGTTACAGCGACGTGCGCCCGTTCGTCACCCTTCACTGGATCAAGCCCAACGGCGATGTCCAGTCGCGTCCTATCCTCGATGCCCCGTACAACACCGTCGCCCACGACGCGTGGTTGTCCGAGAACTACTTCATTCTGCCGTTCCAACCGTTCACGCTCTCGAGCGAAAAGGCGAATAATGGCCTTGGTGGGTACGGATGGGAAG
>NZ_JBFUHV010000252.1:0-9385 GCF_056402215.1 Rhodococcus sp. P4_B6
TCCTCGGTGAGATACCGCGGTGAATCTGTCCGCGGCTGCGACGGCCGATGCGTCATGAGGGTTGTCCCATCGATGTGTTGTGCTGCTCGCGCAGTGTCCGTTTGAGAATTTTGCCGACCGGTGACAGCGGGAGCGCGGGAACGAACTCGACGGTGCGCGGCGCCTTGTACCGAGCGATGTATTGCGCGCAAAATTCGCGCAATGTCGATGCGTCGCTCTCGTGTCCCGGGGTCAGGACGACGACCGCGTGGACGCGTTCGCCCCAGTCGGGGTCGGGGACCCCGATCACGGCGCAGCTGGCGACCGACTCGTGCAGGGAGAGAACGCTTTCGACTTCGGCGCTGTACACGTTCTCGCCGCCGGTGACGATCATGTCCTTGAGCCGGTCGACGACGTACAGGTAGCCGTCGTCGTCGAAGTAGCCCATGTCTCCGGTGTGCATCCAGCCGCCGCGCAGCGCGTGCGCGGTTTCGGCCGGCTTCTTCCAGTAGCCCAGCATGATGTTGCCGCCGCGAACGACGACTTCGCCGACCTGGCCGACCGGCATTTCCTCGCCGTTCTCCCCCACCACCCGTACCTCGGTGTGCATTGCCGCCCGTCCCGCCGACCGCAGCCGTTGCGGGTGGGTGACGTCCCGATGATCGGCCGGGGTCAGGAGTGTGGCGACCGGGCCGAGTTCGGTCATCCCGTAGCGTTGGCACATCTGCAAGTGCGGGAGGAGCCGCAATCCCTGCCGCAGCACGGTTTCGGAGATCGGCGAGGCTCCGTAACCCAGGTGGATCAGGCTGGACAGATCCGCGCCGGTCGTTTCGATCAACGTGAGCAATCGCTGGATCATCGTCGGCACCAGGGTTGTTGCGGTGATTCGCTCACGCTCGATCGTCTCGGCCAGCCGGTGCACGTCGAATTCCCCGAGCACATACTGGGTCGATCCGAGCATTACCTGCTGGTAGATGCCGGCCAGCGCGGCCATGTGGTAAAGCGGTGAGACGTGCAGGAACCGTTCGGGCCGGTTGGGAAGTCCCGCGGAGAGCAGTGATCCCATACCCGAGACCATGATCTGCCCGGGACCGAGCATCACCCCCTTCGGTACMCCGGTGGTTCCCCCGGTGTACAGGATCGCCGCCAGTGCATCACCGGAGAGTCGCCGGTCGGCCATCGGGGTGCTCGCGGTGATCAGGTCCTCGTAGTCCAGGCAGTCGTCCGGGAGCTGCGCGGCTCCGTAACACACGATGGACGCGAGGGTAGAACATTTGTCCCGGAGCTCGCGGGCCTGCGCGAGGGAAGCAGGATCCGTGATCAGCACCGTGATCTCGGCGTCGTCGACCTGGTACGCCATCTCGGTCAGGCTCCACCGGTTGTTGATCGGCGCGAGCACGAATCCGCCCCACGGGCAGGCGAGTGCGTACTCGACGTACTCGGCCGAGTTGGTGGCCAGGATGCCGATGCGGTCGCCTTCGGCGGCGCCGAGTCCGGCCAGCGCCGCTGCAAGCCGGCCGATCCGGTCGATCAGTTCGGTGTGTGTGAACTGTCTGTCCCCGTTGACGAGGGCAATCTTGTCCGGACACTGGCTCACGCTGCGGTGAAGTCCCTGGGTGAGATACACGTCGTCTCTTTCCATCGGGCGTGCTACAACGAGCGCGCGATGAGTTCTTTCTGGATTTCGTTGGCGCCGCCGTAGATCTTCTGGGCGCGGGCATCCGCGTAGAGCCGGGCGATGCCGTACTCGCGCATGTATCCGTAGCCGCCGAACAGTTGCAGGCATTTGTCGATGACCTGGCACTGCACCTCGGTCAGCCACCATTTGCACATCGCCGCCGCGGAAGCATCGAGCTTGCCGGCCATGTGCTGAGCGATGCAGTCGTCGAGGAACACCCGCGCCACCTTGGTGAGCGTTGCGCATTCGGCGAGCTGGAAACGGGTGTTCTGCAACGCCATCAACGGCGCACCGAAGGCCTCCCGCTGCTTGACGTATTCGACGGTCAGGTCCAGTGCGCGTTCGGTGGCGGCCACCGCGCTGATTCCGATGATCAGTCGCTCCTGCCGGAGTTGGCTCATCATCATGGCGAAGCCTGTGCCCTCCTCGCCCAGGAGGTTGGTTGCCGGAACCCGGACACCATCGAAGGACAGCTCGGAGGTGTCGGCACCGTGCTGGCCGATCTTGTCGAGAACCCGGCCGACGGAAAACCCGGGGCAGTCGGCGGTCTCGACGATGATGAGGGAGATACCCCGCGCACCGGCCTCCGGATTCGTCTTCGCGGCGACCACGACGAGATCGGCGGTGGAACCGTTGGTGATGAACGTTTTCGAGCCGGTGATGACGTACTCGTCACCCTCGCGCACGGCGCGGGTGCGGATCGCTTTGAGGTCGCTGCCGGCGGAGGGTTCGGTCATCGCAATCGCCGTGACCATGTCTCCCGATGCCATGTGCGGCAGCCAGCGACGTTTCTGGTCCTCGGTTCCGTAGTCGAGCAGGTAGTGCGCCACGATGCCGCTGTGCACCGAGTTTCCCCAGGCCCGGTCGCCGGTGTGCGAGTAGGCGTCCGCGATTGCCGCGTGGTGCAGGAACGACCCCCCGCCGCCGCCGTACTCCTCGGGAATGGCCGCGCACAGCAGACCGAGTTCGGCTGCCTTCTTCCAGAACTCGCGGTCGACGTGGTGTTGCTGCTCCCACCGTTCGGAGTTCGCCGTCACCTCCCGATCGAAGAATGAGGTGGCCATCTCGTGTAGGGCGTCGATGTCCCCGGTCATCCAGGGGGATGTGCGTCTGGTCATGGAAGATCTCCTTGATCGTTGTGAAGCGCCACCGTGGCGGTGCCGCGCAGGGTGACCGTTCCGTCGGCGAGGGTGACGGTCAGGTCGAGGTCCGCTTGCCGCTCGCCGCCTCGTTCCTCGATGGCGGCGACGCGGCCGGTGCAGGTGGGCCGGCCGTGTAAGGGGGTGATTGCCGCGAAGCGGACGCGGTAACTGCGCAGGTCCCACTGCCGCGCCGTGGAGGTGACGAATCGGGCCAGGTACGCCATCGACAGCATGCCGTGGGCGAAAACGTCGTCGAGTCCGGCGCTGTGGGCGACGTCGGAGTCGATGTGAATGGGGTTGTGGTCGTTCGATGCGCCGGCGAACAGAGCGAGGGTGGTCCTGCTGATCGGCGGAAGTGCCAGCGGTGGCAGTTCGGCGCCGACAGTGAGTTCCTGCAACATGGTGGTCATGTCGTCAGCTCCAGTTCTCGGATGACGAGGACGTTTTCGAGTTCGGCGACGGGTTCACCCTCCCGGGTGATGGCGGTGCGGCGGACGAGAAAGCGCAGCGCACCGCCCTTTTTCTCGTAGTAGTCGCTGTAGGACGGTGTCAGCACCAACTCCTCGCCGGCGAATGCGAGCGAGTGGTAGCGGAACGACTGTTCGCCGTGGAGCACCTGGCGCATGTCGACGCCGAGTTCACCGAGGACACCGTGCGG
Source organism: Rhodococcus sp. P4_B6 (assembly GCF_056402215.1). Lineage (NCBI taxonomy): Bacteria > Bacillati > Actinomycetota > Actinomycetes > Mycobacteriales > Nocardiaceae > Rhodococcus > Rhodococcus sp. P4_B6. Next base: position 3,458 of record NZ_JBFUHV010000252.1, read on the forward strand.
GTTGGGTCGGGTGAGCTCGAGGCTGAACAGGAACGTCGGGGGGATCAGCAGATCCGGGTATCCGGCTTCGCGGGCGTGGGCCAGATCCGTGTACACCGGGTCGGTCTCGCCGAGAACGTCGGCGAAGAATCGTAGCTGGCCACGCTCGGCGATGGCCGTGAAGCTCGGCAGCTGCCGACCGATGAGATCGGTGGGATCGATCATGACGGCGCCTTTCTATGCGGACATCGTGAACGCCGGCGGACCCGCGGGAATGACGGCCAGGGCGTCGGCGATCTCGTCGACCGTCCAGCGGCTGTCGCGGTCGAAGGACTGCTGCTCTTCCCACCCGCGCTGCCAGCCGATGTGACCGCCCATCACGGTGAACACCTGACCGGACACCGCGCACTCATCGGACGCCAACCACGCCACCAGCGGGGAGATGTTCTCCGGTGCCCACTTGTCGAACCCGTCCGTTGCGCCCAGGCGGTCCTTGAGTCCGGGCGCCGCCATCGTCAGGCGTGTGCGGGCGACCGGGGCGATGGCATTCACCCGCACCCCGTACCGTTCGAGTTCGCGGGCGGCTACCACCGACATGATCGAGATACCCGCCTTGGCGCTGGCGTAGTTGACCTGACCGGGGTTGCCGCGCAACCCGGACCCGGATGAGGTGTTGACGACCGCCGCCGACACCGCCTTTCCTGCCTTCGACTGCTCGCGCCAGTAGTTGGCGGCGTGGTGGAGCGGGCAGAAGTGCCCCTTGAGGTGCACATCGATCACCGAGTCCCACTCGCCCTCAGTCATATTGACCAGAGTGCGGTCACGGAGAATGCCGGCGTTGTTGACCAGGATGTCGAGCCCACCGAAGGTGTCGACCGCGAGATCGATCATCTCCTGGGCGGTCTTCCAATCCGACACGCTCCCGATGTGCGCGACGGCGTTGCCACCGCGTGCGGTGATCTCGTCGACCACCTGCTGGGCGGGGGTGGCGTCGTCGCCGCTTCCGTCGGCGCTGGACCCGTTGTCGTTGACCACGATGTTGGCGCCCAGGTCGGCGAGGAGCAACGCGTGCTCCCGGCCGAGGCCGCGGCCCGCACCGGTGATGACGGCAGTCCGCCCCTTGAAAGTAGCCATTCGTTCATTCCTTACGTCCGGATGTTGTGAAGAGGGAGGGCGGAATCCCCGCAGATCGGCGAACCATGTGCATGTCACCTGGTGCAAACGTGTGTCGACCGAGCACCCTCACCGCTCCACCGAAGGTAACGTGTGCTGTGACACATAGTCAACACTCGTTAATTTTCTTGAGTTGGCGAGGAGGGTCCGACTCCGCTCACGCGGGCTTACGCGCCGCGGGAGGGGCGGGATGCTCCGATAGGCTGACCCGACACGATCGAAAGGACGTCACTCGTCGTGAACCAATCACTGAGCACACCTACCCAGCGCACCGAGGACCGCTCGGCCCAGATTGTCGAGGCCGCGGCGGTGCTGTTCCGGCAGCGCGGGTTCGTCGGGGTGGGCATCGACGACATCGGCGCCGCGCTCGAGCTCAGCGGCCCGGCCGTCTACCGGTACTTTTCCAGCAAGCAGGCGATCCTCGCCGCGGTCATCGGCAGGCATCTGACCGAGATGGAGAGCGCCCGCGAGTCGGCCGACGCGGATATGCCGTTGCAGGAGCGGGTGTTACGCGCGTCGGTGCTCACCTGCCTGGCCGATCYCGATGCGCACGTGGTGTATCTGCGCCAGATGGGCAATCTCGATCCTGCGAGCCGGGACGAACTGACCCGGCGTCAGGAGTCGATCGTGGCGCCGTGGAGCTCTCTGCTCGATCCCGAGGATCTCGGCGCGTCCCTGGGGCTGCGCCTGCGGGCGTCCGCCGGGGTGCTGATCCGGGTGGCACTGTCGACACAGTCCGCGAAGCTGCCCCGCGAACGCCTTGCCGCCGGCATGGTCCGGTCTCTGCTGAGTACGACGCTCCCGGCGTCCGCATCCGTGGCCACCCCGACCGATTCCGACGCGACCGCGCCCGGACCGCTGCGGCACGCCTCCCGCCGTGAAGCCATCCTCACCGTCTCGACTCAATTGTTCCGGGAACGGGGGTTTGGCGGGGTGTCCCTGCGCGACATCGGCGATCAGGTCGGCGTCACCGCCTCCGCGGTGAGTCGGAACTTCGACAACAAGGAACAACTTCTCGCCGCGGCCTTCAACCGGGCCGGCGAGCAGATCGCCGGCGCCATCGCCACCGCGCTGCGACACGCGGGCTCCGCGTCCGAGGCGGTGGTGGACATCGTTGCCCGCTATGCCACCCTCGCCATCGAGAGCCGCGACCTCATCGCCATCTACACCACCGAGATGCACTCGCTCCCCGAGAATGTGCGGGCGCTTCGGCGCCGGAGTCAGCGGATGTACGTCGACGAACTCGCCCACGTCATCGAGCTCGCGGTCCCTGACTTGAGTGCCGCCGAAGCCAAGGTCCGCGCCGGATGCGCGTACTCCCTGATCAACGAAGTGATCATCAACGACGGCCTCGCGCAGCGCCCCAACCTCGCCGAAGAATTAACGATGTTAGCCATCGATGTGACCGGGTTGAACCTGCGGTAACCGGAAGAATAAATGCATCTAACTGGTATTTTATGGTCAGAGACTAAACAGCCATTGACCGAGCGTTAACGGGTATGTACTTTTCGGGTGGGGATCATCTACTCGGAGGCACAATGAGCACACTCAGTGGCATCGCTGCATACGGAGTGCACCTTCCGTACTGGCGACTGACGCACGCGACCATTCAGCAGGCCGTGGGCAAGCGCGTGGGCAAAGGTGCACGCACGGTCGCCGGCTACGACGAGGACACCACCACCATGGCGGTGGAGGCATCACGCCGCGCCCTGGCCGGGGCCGGGAACGACGTCGGCGCCGTCCTGTTCGCGACCACGGCGCCGGCGTACATCGACAAGACCAACGCAACAGCCGTTCACGCCGCGGTGGGGCTCAGTCCCGACGCCCGCGCCGCCGATATCGGCGGCGCCGTCCGGTCCGGGACCTGCGCGTTGATCACCGGCCTCGAACGGCCCGGCCGAACCCTGGTCGCGCTGGCCGACACCCGGACCGGCCCGAGCGGAAGCAGCGACGAGGCCACCGGCGGCGACGCTGCGGCGGCGTTCGTCGTGGGTCCGGCCACCGAGTCCGCACCGCTGATCGCCGAGTTCCTCGGCGCCGGGTCCGCGTCCACGGAATTTCTCGACCGCTGGCGCACTCCTGGCGACCCCTGGTCTCAGACGTGGGAGGAACGCTTCGGCGAAGGCGCCTACACCGAAGCCGCGACACGGTCACTGACCAACGCGCTCAAGGACACCGGGCTGTCCATCGGGGAGGTGGACAAATACTCGGTCACCGGACTCTCGCCCCGCGCGGCCCGCAGCTTCCTCGCGACCAGCGGGGTGCCACGCGGCGCCGTCGCCGACGATCTCGTCGGACGCATCGGACATTGCGGGGCCGCGCACGCCGGTGTGGCGCTGGCGGCGATGCTCGACACCGCATCGCCCGGTCAGATCCTGGCCCTCACCGTGCTCGCCGACGGCGCGGACACCCTCTTCTTCCGCACCACCGAGGCGATCGCCACCGCACGCCCGGCAACCACAGTGGAAGACCAGATCGCGGCCGGGCGCGACACCCTGTCCTACGTCGACTTCCTGTCGTGGCGGGGCCTGGTCGCAAAGCAGACGCCGCGCCGGCCGGACCCCGACCGGGCCGCAGCGCCCGCCTCATACCGGATGGTCGACTGGAAGTACGGATTCGTCGGAAGTCGGTGCCTCGACTGCGACACCGAGCACCTGCCTCCCCAGCGAGTGTGCCTGCGCTGCGGGGCCACCGACCGGATGGTCCCCGCGCCGCTCGCATACGTTCACGCCACCGTGGCGACGTACACGATCGATCACCTGGCGTTCTCTCCCGCCCCGCCGGTCGTTGGCGCGGTCATCGACTTCGACGGCGGTGGGCGGTTCTCCTGCGAGCTCACCGACATCGATCCCGACACCCTGCAGATCGGGCAGCGGGTGGAGATGACGTTCCGCCGGCTCTCCACCGCCGAAGGCATCCACAACTACTTCTGGAAGGCCCGGCCCAGCGCCGACGCCCCGACAGCCGAAGGACACCGATCATGAGCTCGCACGGAATCAAGGATCAGGTTGCCATTGTCGGCATGGGGTGCACCAGGTTCGGGGAACGCTGGGAATCGTCGACCGCCGACCTCGTCGTCGATGCCGCGACCGACGCGTTCAAGTCCGCCAACATCGACAAGGCCGCGATTGACGCCTACTGGCTGGGCACGATGAACTCCGGGTTCTCCGGGATGACCCTCTCGGCGGCGCTCAAGATCGACTACAAGCCGGTCACCCGGGTCGAGAACTTCTGCGCCACCGGCTCCGAGGCCTTCCGCAATGCGTGCTACGCCGTCGCGTCGGGCGCCTACGACGTCGTGATGGCGGTGGGCGTGGAAAAGCTCAAGGATTCCGGGTACTCCGGGCTCACCCGCGCCAACCCACCCTCGGACGGCACCGGCACCACCTTGACCGCACCGGCCCGGTTCTCCATGCTCGCCCCGGCCTACTGCGAGAAGTACGGAGTGCCCCAGGACGAGTTCAAGGCGGCAATGACCCACGTCGCGTGGAAGAACCACTACAACGGGGCACGCAACGAACGAGCTCAGTTCCAGGCGGAAGTCCCCGAAGCCACCATCGCCGCCTCCGCCCGCGTCGCCGGAGACCTCGGTATCTTCGACTGCTCCGGCGTCAGCGACGGCGCCGCGGCCGCCATCATCGTGCGCGCCGAGGACGCCCACAAATACACCGACAAACCGCTGTACGTGAAAGCTCTCGCCTTCGCCGCAGGGCCGGGAAGCGGACCCATCGACCCCGAATACGACTACACCACCTTCGAAGAGGTGGTCCGCTCGGCACGGGACGCGTACGCACAGGCAGGCATCACCTCACCCGGCGACGAGTTGATGATGGCCGAGGTCCACGACTGTTTCACCCCCACCGAACTCGTCCTGATGGAGGACCTCGGCTTCTCACCACGCGGGCAGGCGTGCACGGACACGATGGCCGACCGGTTCACCCTCCGCGGCGACCTGCCGGTGAACCCGGACGGCGGCCTCAAGAGCTTCGGGCACCCGATCGGCGCCTCCGGTCTGCGCATGTTGTTCGAATGCTGGCTCCAACTACGCGGTGAAGCTCCCGACAACCGCCAAATCCCGTTGAAGGGCAAGCGATACGGCCTCACCCACAACCTTGGCGGCGGCCCCGGAGAATGCGTGTCGTTCGTGTCCGTGGTCGGCGCGCAGAAGGGCTGACCGACACACGCGCCAACGTACCCACCCCCACCCGAGGCAGTCCCCGGCTGTGCGAAGYGATTCCCCGCTTCCCACCCGGGGACTGCCGCGTTTTCAGCCCGGGCAATCTCAACAATTTAACGACCATTGACTATGATTCAGTTCACAGATAGCCTCGATTTGCACGGAAGCGCGGACCGATATCGCCCCAATTCTCCTCAGAGTTAGCGACTATCGTCGAACTGCGCGCACAGATCCGTCGATCCTCACCCGAGGAGACGTGAACGTTTGTATCAGCGGGATCATATGATGAACGCTGGCCGTGCCTTCTCCGCCGTCGCACACCGTCGCGGCAGCCCGAAAGGATCAACGACAATGGCCACCAACACCGTTAGCGCGGATTCTCGCGCAGGAAGTTCGACCCCAGTTCAGGTGAACTCGTAGTGCAGGGTTCGTCCATCCCACCAGGGGACCTCGGTGTCGGGGAGGTTGGCTTGGCGGAGGACGGGTGAGTAGGTGCGCCGGTCGAGTCGGACGGTGATCTCGTTGCCGCGGTTGAGGATCTGTCCGCCGGTGGATAGGAACCGTCGTTGCAGGGTGTCGGGTGTGGCGGTGGCGTAGCC
>NZ_JBFUHV010000253.1:0-9348 GCF_056402215.1 Rhodococcus sp. P4_B6
GGCCCGCACCGTGCCGTCGACGAGTCCGTCGAGGTACCGATCCTGCAGGGTCGTGTTCGGTGAACCGGCGAGACCGGCGACGACGCCGTGATGCTGCATCCACGTGAACGCCGTCGCGAGGCAACCGCCGCACAACGTCTCCATCACGTCGACCAGCACCGACGGCGTCACTCCCTCTTCGCCGGGTGCCGCGAGTCCGTAGAAGCCGTCGGCGGCGAGAGTCTCGAAGTGACTGTCGGGAATCTCGCCGTCGGCATCGACGCTGTCGGCCACCGGGAACAGCACGTTCTCGGCGATCTCACGCGCCATCTCGGTCCAGTTGCTCACGCCCCGAGAGTAGCCGGTCGACGCTGCCGATCAGGTGAACTCCACCCCCTGCGCGAGCGGGAGTCGATCGGAGTAGTTGACGGTGTTCGTCGCGCGGCGCATGTAGGCCTTCCACGCGTCGGATCCGGACTCGCGTCCGCCGCCCGTCTCCTTCTCGCCGCCGAACGCCCCGCCGATCTCCGCCCCCGACGTGCCGATGTTGACGTTCGCGATGCCGCAGTCGGAACCGTCTGCCGCCAGGAACCTCTCGGCCTCGCGCTGATCGGTGGTGAAGATCGACGACGAGAGTCCCTGGGGCACTTCGTTGTGCAACGCGATCGCCTGGTCGAAGTCTTCGTAGGTGAGCACGTAGAGGATCGGTGCGAACGTCTCCTCCTGCACCACCGACGTCTGCGCGGGCATCCGGACGAGGGCGGGCGAGACGTAGTAGGCGGAGTCGCTGCCACCGCTGCGTTCGCCACCGCAGACGACGGTCCCGCCGTCGGCGCGGGCCTTGTCCAACGCGGTCTGCATGGCGTCGAACGCGGAGCGGTTCACCAGCGGACCGACGAGGACGCCGTCGTCGAACGGGTTCCCGACCTTCAGCTGGCCGTACGCCGAAGAGATGCGTTCCACCAGTTCGTCGGCGACGGACGCGTGCACGATCAGCCGTCGCAGCGACGTGCAGCGTTGTCCCGCGGTGCCCGCGGCGGAGAACACGACGCCCCGCACGGTCAGATCGAGATCGGCGGACGGTGCCACCACCGCCGCATTGTTGCCGCCCAGTTCGAGCAGGCATTTGCCGAAGCGCGCGGCGACGCGCGGTCCCACGGCGCGACCCATCCGCACCGAACCGGTGGCGCTGACCAACGCGACGCGTGCGTCGTCGACGAGCCGTTCGCCGACGTCCCCCGCACCCTGGATCAGGGCGTGGATCCCGGCGGGTGCACTGACGTCCCGGGCGGCGCGCGCCAGCAGGGCGTCGCACGCGATCGCCGTCAGCGGCGTCCGGTCCGACGGCTTCCACACCACCGTGTCACCGCAGACCAGCGCGACCGCGGTGTTCCACGACCACACGGCCACCGGGAAGTTGAACGCCGAGATCACCCCGACGACTCCCAGCGGATGCCACGTCTCCATCAGCCGATGTCCCGGACGTTCCGACGCCATCGTCTTGCCGTACAACTGGCGGGACAGTCCGACCGCGAATTCGCAGATGTCGATCATCTCCTGCACTTCGCCCTGCGCCTCGGACGGAATCTTGCCTGCCTCGAGGGTGACCAGTTCCGCCAGATCGGTCTTGTGTTCCGTCAGGAGCTGACCCAGACGGCGCACCACGGCGCCGCGCTGGGGGGCAGGGACGGAACGCCATTCGAGGAAGGCCTCGTGGGCCGCGGTGATCGCCCGGTCCACGTCCTCCGCGCTGCTCGCCGTCACCGTGCGCAGTTCGGTCCCGGTGATCGGTGTGCGCGCGACGAGCGGTCCCCCGCCGTCGGTGATCTCGGCACCGCACCTGATCAGTGCTTGCTCGGCGCGTCGGCACAACTCCTCGGGGGCGGGAAGGTTCACGATGCTGTCCTCTCTCGGGAATGGTCCTGCTGCTGTCGGTAGAGCATGAACGGGTCGTGCACGGCCCGGCCGAGTGTCTCGGAGAGCCACGGTAGGTGGTCGGGGCCGGAGCCGACCGGCATCGGCGGGAAGTCCTCATAGAGGATCGGCTCCGCGCCGGTGCGGCGGTGCGTGAAGTACGCCAGCCCGCCGGCCTCCAGTTCCGCTTCCGTCTGCGGAATTTCGTCGTCGCCGTGGGCGGCGTACAGTTCCTGTCCTTCGGGTGTCAGTGCCATGCCACGTGATTCCGCCACGAGGACGCCGCCCGGTGTGCCGGCGGCGCCGAACGACACCCGTCGCACCAGGACGTCCGGGCCGCCCCGTGCGGGCCGAGGGCCGGTGCCGTCGATCCTTCTCAGGCCGTGCCGCGCCGACCGACGGCACAGGTCGTCGATGTCGAAGACTCGCGGTGCGAGGTGCACGACCCGCACGCCCGTGCGCCCACCGAGGCCGGCGGCGACGGGTGCGACGCGTTCGAGCGCGGAGAGCCAGGATCGGTCGGCCGCGGTGTCCGACGGTGCGAACGCCGTGACCGCGAGCGCGACGAACCGTTCCGCCGTCGGCGCGGTCAGCCCGCTCTCCTCGGTCGCGAGTGCGGCCAGGTGCAACAGCTCCGTGGGAAACACGCTGCGGGCGGCGAGGACATTCTCGAGGCGGTGCTGCAGATCACCGTCGAAGAACCGGCGATCGGCCGTGGTGAGCATCGACGTGAACATCCCGAACGGGTTGCGGGCCAGTTCGATCGGGTCGACGGGACGGAACCCCGTCGAGACGACGGGCGCCGGCTCGGGTGCGTCGCGCCGGTCGTAGCAGCCGACGGGGTGCATCCCGAAGCCCGAGAACAGGATGGCGGCCTGACGAAGCTCCGTGGGTCCGCCCAAGCGGATCGCGCCGTGGCGCTCCACGGTGATCCGGGCGAGGCCACCCCGGCGTTCGGCGCCGGCCGGGTTTCTCGCTGCGAAGTCCGCGTTGACCTCGTCGGCCACCTCGACCAGCGTGTCGTAGGCGGGCACCGTCCGGCCGTACGCCGCGCCCAGTGCGCGGGCGAAGCGGGCGCGGAGCTCCCACGTTTCAACCATGATGCACCTCCGCTGGGCTAGCCTGCGCTGGTGGTGGAATCTTTCCGTAGCGACGCACCCCATACTCCTCTCGACGACATCGATCGGGTACTGATGCAGGAGCTGGTGGCCGACGGCCGGGCGACCCTGGCGACACTCGCCGAGAAGGCCGGGCTGTCGATCTCCGCGGTGCAGTCGAGGGTGCGCAGGCTCGAGGCCCGCAAAGTGATCCGCGGGTACACCGCGAAGATCGATCCGGATGCGCTCGGGCACGGTCTGTCCGCATTCGTCGCGATCACCCCTCTCGATCCGTCGCAGCCCGACGACGCGCCCGCCCGATTGCGGAACCTCCCCGCGATCGAGGCGTGCCACTCGGTCGCGGGGGAGGAGAGCTACGTGCTGCTGGTGCGCGTCGCCTCGCCGCGGGAGCTGGAACACCTGCTGCAGGAGATCCGCGCCACCGCCAACGTGCATACGCGCAGCACCATCATCTTGCAAACATTTTACGACAAGTGAGCCCCGTACCGGATATGTTGCCGAATCGTCGCCGGCAGACAGGAATTTTGACGTAATCTCTCGGTATGAGCACAGCGATTCGTTTTACCGGAGATGGGGGCGAGCTGCCGGCGAGCCAGGTGCACGACGTGCTGCGCGAGCGCATTCTGGTCGACGGGTTCGACCTGGTGCTCGACCTGGACCGCTCACGCGGCACGCATCTCGTCGACCTGCGGGACGGCACCAGCTATCTGGACATGTTCGGATTCTTCGCGTCATCGGCCCTCGGGATGAACCACCCCGCACTGGCGGACGACGACGCGTTTCGCCGGGAACTGGCGGCGGCGGCGATCAACAAACCGAGCAACTCCGACATCTACACCGTCCCGATGGCACGGTTCGTCGAGACGTTCGCCCGGGTGCTGGGCGATCCCGCACTACCGCACCTCTTCTTCATCGACGGTGGCGCGCTCGCCGTCGAGAACGCGCTGAAGGCGGCGTTCGACTGGAAGAGCAGGCTCAACGAGAGCCGGGGCCTCGACCCGGCACTCGGCACGAAGGTGCTCCATCTGACCGAGGCCTTCCACGGGCGCAGCGGATACACCATGTCGCTCACCAACACCGAGCCCGGCAAGGTGGCGCGGTACCCGAAGTTCGACTGGCCGCGTATCGACTCCCCGTACCTCGCGGACGGGCGGGACGTCGAGGAAGCCGAACGGCACGCACTGGATCAGGCGCGTCGCGCGTTCGCCGAGAACCCCTCGGACGTGGCCTGTTTCATCGCCGAGCCGATCCAGGGTGAGGGTGGAGACCACCACTTCCGCCCGGAATTCTTCCAGGCGATGGAGGCACTCTGCCGCGAGAACGACGCCCTCTTCGTCTTCGACGAGGTGCAGACCGGCTGCGGTCTCACCGGAACCGCCTGGGCGTACCAGCAACTGGGGGTGCACCCCGACGTCGTCGCGTTCGGCAAGAAGACCCAGGTCTGCGGAATCATGGCCGGCGGCAGGGTGGACGAGATCCCCGACAACGTGTTCGCCGTCAGCTCGCGGATCAACTCGACCTGGGGCGGCAACCTTACCGACATGGTGCGGTCCCGCCGGATCCTCGAGATCGTCGAGGAGGACAGGCTCGTCGACCGGGCCCGGATGACGGGGGCGCACCTTCTCGGACGGCTCCGGGAACTCGCGCGGGCGAACGCCGACGTGACCGAGCCGCGGGGGCGGGGCCTGATGTGCGCGATCACGCTTCCCACCCCGCAGCGGCGGGACCGGGTCGTCGCGGACCTGAGGGACCGGGAGCGGGTGCTGATCCTGCCCACCGGCAAGTGCGGGATCAGGTTCCGTCCACCGCTGACGGTGACGACCGCGGAACTCGACGCCGCCGTGGATGCACTGGCACGGGTGCTGGGCGGTACCGTCGACGCATGACGCCGATTCCGCTCACGTCCGTGCCCAATCTGCGAGACGTCGGCGGATACCGAACCGGGGACGGCGCGAAGGTGCGCACCGGTGTGTTCTACCGTTCGACCGATCTCAGCCGGGTCGCGGACGCGGACATGCCGCTGCTCGATGGCCTCGGGATCCGGACGGTGTACGACCTGCGGACCGCCGACGAGCGTGACGCGGCCCCCGACATACTCCCGAACGGGGCCCGCGCGGTTGCGTTGGACGTGCTCGCCGACAAGGGGATCCGCTCGATCCCCGCGCAGATGCTGCAGGTGATCGCCGACCCGATGATCGCCGAACGCGAACTCGGCGGTGGACGCGCCATCGAGTATTTCGAGGGCAGCTACCGCGATTTCGTCGCGATGCCCAGTGCGGTGTCCTCGTACCGGGAACTGTTCGGCGGTCTGGCGTCGAACGGCAACACGCCGGCCCTCGTACACTGCACCACGGGGAAGGACCGGACGGGGTGGGCCACGGCGGCGCTGCTGCTGCTCCTCGGGGTCGCCGAGGACGACGTGTTCCACGACTACCTGCTGACCAACGAACTCCTGCTGCCGGCGTTCGCGGGCGTGTTCGAGAAATTCGTCGACGCGGGTGGAGATCCGGCGCTGCTCGAGCCCGTGCTCGGGGTCCGCGAGCAGTATCTGCAGGTGTCGCTGGCCGTCATGCGCGAGCGTTACGGGACGGTCGAGCGGTACTTCTCCGACGGACTCGGCCTCGACGCGGGAGTTCAGACTCTGCTGCGGGAGCGCATGATCGCGGACTGAGCGGACAACCCGATCGCCACACCCACCATGTCCGCGCAGAGATCCCAGACCGAACCGTGCCTGCCGATCGGCAGCACGCCCTGCAGTATCTCGGTGATCACCGCGAACGCCGCGAGCCAGAGCACCGTGATCCGTGGCGTCAGAAGGGCATACCGGGAGGCGGCCGCCAGCGCCGCGAACAGCAGCGTGTGCACCACCTTGTCGGCATGTTCGGGACCCGACGGTGTCGCGGACGCGGGAGACAACAACATCACCAGCGCCAGCACGGTGAGGGCCGCCACCGGAACGGAACGCATGATCACCGCTGGACCGTGAACCCCAGTGCGCCCTCCGCAAACCGTTGCACCGCATCCGATCCGCTCGCGAGTGCGTCCTCGTGACCGGCCCGCGCCCACCCGGTGAGGGTCGCGGATTCACCGGACGGAGTGAGCCCCACCTCGGCGAGCAGTTCGCCGGTGTTGGGCTGGCAGATCGCCCACGAATAGTGCTCGTCGCTCAGCCACTGCGCCGTGCGGCGGGCGATGTAGCCGGGTTCGGTAATTCCACCGTCCGCGAGCGCCGGACGGTCGTTGACGCGCTCGTCCTCGCGCAGTGCGCGCAGATACCAGCCGCCTGCATTGACCTCCACCGGTTCCATGTCAGCGGTCCCGGTCGCGGCGGCCGCGGCGACGATCTCGATCGTGCCGGTCGTCGCGGGTGCCGAACAGGATGGCGCCGGCGGCAGGGATCATCAGGAAGAACAGCCAGCTGTTGTCGACGGGGACGACGAAGAACAGCACGAGGGCGATGAGCGGGATCACCGACATCACGATGCGACGCCAGTTCTGGTCGTGGCCGGTGTCCGCTCCGTCGGCCTTGGCGGGCGCGGCGGCCGTGGTCGCGGGGAGGTCGGTGAACACTCGATCGAGTTCGCCGCGGGTGGTGGCATTCGTGACCGCGAGACTGCGCTCGTCGAACTCGGGGACCGTCAGACGGCCCGCGGCGAAGTGTTCGCTCAACGAGTTCAGGGCCTGCTCACGTTCGGCTGTGCCGATACGGATCTCGGGAACGTCAGACATGCGTACAGACTACTGTGAGTCCTTCTCGRCCCCGGGGCCGAGAAGGACTCACGAGTGGTGCAGGCGCCTACTTGAGCTCGGCGAGGACGGTGCCCTGGGTGATGGCGGAGCCGGGTTCGACGGCGAGGCCGGTGACGGTGCCGGCCTTGTGGGCGTTGACGGGGTTTTCCATTTTCATGGCCTCGAGGACGGCGATGAGGTCGCCCTCTTCGACTTGCTGKCCTTCTTCGACGGCGACCTTGACGACGGTGCCCTGCATGGGGGCGGTGACGGCGTCACCGGAKGCGGCGCCGCCGTGGGCGCCGCCGCGGGTGCGGGCCTTGGGCTTCTTACGGGCCGCCCCGGGTGCGTTTCCGCCGCCGGTGCCGAGGGTGAACTGGCCGGGCAGCGACACCTCGACGCGGCGGCCGCCGACCTCGACGACGACGTTCTGCCGGGGCAGGGTGTCCTCGTCGTCGAGSGGGGCTSCGCCGGTGAAGGGTTCGATCTGGTTGTCCCATTCGGTTTCGATCCACTTGGTGTAGACGTCGAATGAGGTGCCGTCGCCGATGAAGGCGGGGTCGGAGACGATGGCCCGGTGGAACGGGATGACGGTGGCGAGGCCTTCGACCTGGAATTCGGCGAGGGCGCGGCGGGCCCGGGCGAGGGCTTCGTCGCGGGTGGCGCCGGTGACGATCAGTTTGGCGAGCATGGAGTCGAACTGGCCGCCGATCACSGATCCGGTTTCGACGCCGGAGTCCATYCGGACGCCGGGGCCGGTGGGGGGCACGAACTTGGTGACCGGTCCGGGGGCGGGCAGGAAGCCGCGGCCGGCGTCCTCACCGTTGATGCGGAATTCGAAGGAGTGGCCGCGGGGGGTGGGGTCCTCGRKGAKGTCGAGGKGGTCGCCGTTGGCGATCTTGAACTGTTGCAGCACCAGGTCGATGCCGGCGGTTTCYTCGGTGACGGGGTGTTCGACCTGCAGGCGGGTGTTGACCTCGAGGAAGGAGACGGTGTCGCCCTGGACGAGGTATTCGACGGTGCCGGCGCCGTAGTAGCCGGCCTCTGTGCAGATGGCCTTGGCGGAGCTGTGGATGCGGTTGCGTTGGTCGTCGGTGAGGAACGGGGCGGGGGCCTCCTCGACGAGTTTCTGGAAGCGGCGTTGCAGGGAGCAGTCGCGGGTGCCGGCGACGATGACGTTGCCGTGCTGGTCGGCGATGACCTGCGCTTCGACGTGCCGGGCCTTGTCCAGATACTGTTCGACGAAGCATTCGCCGCGGCCGAASGCGGCGACGGCCTCGCGGGTGGCGGAGTCGAACAGTTCGGGGATTTCCTCGATGGTGTGSGCGACCTTCATGCCGCGGCCRCCGCCGCCGAAGGCGGCCTTGATGGCGACGGGGACGCCGTATTCCTTCGCGAAGGCGACGACCTCGTCGGCGTTKYKGACGGGGTCCTTGGTGCCGGCGGCCATCGGGGCCTTCGCYTTTTCGGCGATGTGGCGGGCGGTGACCTTGTCGCCGAGGTCGCGGATCGATTGTGGGGAGGGGCCGATCCAGATCAGGCCGGCGTCGATCACGGCCTGGGCGAAGTCGGCGTTTTCGGAGAGGAAGCCGTAGCCGGGGTGGATGGCGTCGGCRCCGGACTTGKTGGCGGCGTCCAAAATTTTGTCGAACACCAGGTAGGACTCGGCGGAGGTCTGTCCGCCGAGGGCGAAGGCTTCGTCGGCCAGGYGCACGAACGGGGCGTCGGCGTCGGGTTCGGCGTAGACGGCGACGCTGGCCAGGCCGGCATCGGCGGCGGCCCGGATCACCCGCACTGCGATCTCACCGCGGTTCGCGACGAGCACCTTGGAAATACGTGCACTACTCATCGAAATGTCTTCCCTTTTCTACAGTTTCAGTAGCCTGCGTTGACCAGGACGGCAGCGGCGGCTACTTGCCGGCGCAGAATGAGGGCGGGGGTGCCCCACGAATCGTCATCGGACGCGGGCGTTTCCGCCGCGGAACCGGACGAGGCGATCGCAGCGAACACTGCGAGCACCGCGGCGATGTCCGTGTCGCTCGGGTTGCCCGAGAACGTCACGGCCGGCGCCGCCGGCGGCTCTTCGGCGATGCCGGAGCCCAGCGCGATCTCGTCGAGCACCTCGTCGACCGCCAGTTCCGCGGTCAAGGTGCCGAATGATTCGCCGCCGCTCATAGCGGGATGTTCCCATGCTTCTTGGGCGGGAGGGTGACCATTTTGCGTTCGAGCAGGCGCAGGGCGGCCACGATCTGCCCGCGGGTGTGGGACGGGGGGATGACGGCGTCGACGTAGCCGCGTTCGGCGGCGACGTACGGGTTGACGAGGGTGTCCTCGTACTCCTGTTGCAGTTGCAGGCGCAGCGCATCGACGTCGTCACCGTTCTTGGCGGCCTCGAGCAGGCGTTTGCGGTAGACGAACCCGACGGCGCCGGAGGCGCCCATCACGGCGATCTGGGCGGTGGGCCAGGCCAGGTTGACGTCGGCGCCCATGTGCTTGGAGCCCATCACGTCGTAGGCGCCGCCGTAGGCCTTGCGGGTGATGACGGTGATCTTGCCGACGGTGGCCTCGCCGTAGGCGTAGAGCAGTTTGGCGCCGCGGCGGATGATGC
>NZ_JBFUHV010000254.1:0-9305 GCF_056402215.1 Rhodococcus sp. P4_B6
GGTGGACGCCGGAACGACGCTGCACCCCGGAGAGATCTACGACTCCAACGGAATCGCCCTCGCGTCCAGCGCCAGGGCCAACGGTGCCGAGGTCGTGTCGATCGCGCGCAGCGGCGACGACCCGGCCGAATTCCGGACCCTGCTCGCGGAGGCGACCACCACCGCCGACCTCGTCCTCACGTCCGGCGGGGTGTCGATGGGCGACTTCGAGGTGGTCAAGGAGACGCTCTCACCGCTCGGCGCGCACTTCGGGCACGTCGCGATGCAACCGGGCGGCCCGCAGGGCACCGCCGTCGTCGACGGCACGCCCGTCCTCAACTTTCCGGGGAACCCGGTCAGCACCCTCGTCTCCTTCGAGGTGTTCGCACGTCCCGAGATCCGGCGCGCCGCCGGGCTCCCGCCGACGGAACCCGAGGAACTGCCGCTCGCCGCGGCCGTCACCTCCATTCCCGGCAAGCGGCAGTTCCTCCGGGCGCGCCGCACCGACGCCGGAGTCGAACTCGTCTCCGGCCCCGGCTCCCATCTCGTCGCCGCGATGGCGTGGGCGGACGTCCTCCTCGACGTTCCCGCCGACGTCACCGCGCTCGACGCCGGCCAACTCGTGAAGGTGATCCCCCTATGAGCGACCTGACGCACCTCGACAGCGAGGGCCGCGCGCGCATGGTCGACGTGAGCGCGAAAGCGGACACGACCCGAACCGCGGTGGCCGCCGGGCAATTGGTCACCACCCCCGCGGTGATCGAACTGGTCCGGGCCGACGACCTCCCCAAGGCCGATGTTCTCGCGACGGCCCGGATCGCCGGGATCTCCGGGGCGAAGAAGACGTCCGAGCTGATTCCGCTCTGCCATCAACTCGCGCTGTCGTCGGTGAAGCTGGAGTTCGGGTTCACCGACACTGCGATCACCATCGAGGCCACCGCGAAGACGAAGGGCCCGACCGGCGTCGAGATGGAGGCCCTCACAGCCGTGGCGGTGGCCGGATTGACGTTGCACGACATGGTGAAAGCCGTCGACCCCGCCGCGACACTGGACGGTGTCCGGCTGCTCACCAAGGACGGCGGCAAACGCGGGCACTGGACGCGCGAGCAGCAGAGCACCGGAACGCCCACGGTGACAGCACGATCCGCGGCCGTACTGGTCGCCTCGACCGGCGGGGCCAAGGGCACGCGGGAAGACACGACCGGCCCGGTGATCGCCGCGTGGCTCGAGGAACGTGGCTTCACCACCCTGGGTCCGCTCGTCTACGCGGACGCGGACATCGCGGCCGGACTCGCCGACGCCCTGTCCGGGAGCCCGGCACTGATCATCAGCACCGGCGGCACCGGGGTCTCCCCCACGGACGCGACCCCGGAGGCCACCCGCGCGGTGCTCGACCGCGAACTGCCCGGCGTGGCCGACGCCATCCGGAACCGCGGCACGGAGGTGACCCCGCACGCCTCGCTGAGCCGCGGACTCGCCGGTGTGGCGAACGGCACAGTCGTGGTGAATCTCCCCGGCTCGCCGGGCGGGGTCAAGGACGGATTGTCCGTCCTCGACCCCATCGTCGATCATCTTCTCGCTCAGGTCGCAGGTGGAGGTGCGCACGATGCCTGACATTCTCGCCCAGATCTCGGATCAGCCGCTCGATCCCGCCGTCGTCGACGCCGCCGTGGCCGGGCCCGAACACGGCGCCGTCGTCGTGTTCACCGGCGTCGTCCGCAATCACGATGGCGGACAATCGGTCTCAGCACTCGAATACCAGTCGCACCCGGACGCCGAACGCTTCCTCCGCACCGTCTGCGAGGAGGTCGCGGCCTCGTCCGGACTCCCCGTGGCGGCCATCCACCGGGTCGGATCCCTCACCGTCGGCGACCTCGCGGTGGTCGCCGCGGTCGCCGCTCCCCACCGCGCCGAGGCGTTCACCACGTGCGCCGAACTGGTGGAGCGCATCAAGCACGAGGTACCCATCTGGAAGCGGCAGAAATTCGCCGACGGGGCGTCCGAATGGGTCGGTCTGTGACTCCTCGGTCGGACCGGCCGGCCGTCACCAGGTAGACTCGCCATCACTAGATGACCACGACGGTCATCCAGCGTCGTAGAACGCATTCAGTTCGGTCACCCGAATCCTGTTGGATGTGCACCACCGCATCCGCTCTTCTTACGGCGAAGAAGCTTGCCGACCGGCAACGCCGCCAACCTGTGCTCGAGCTCCGACGGAGACCTTCCGTATCGGCCCTCCGGGCACAACCCTGTGCTCGAAAGGCCTGACCACTTGTCTGACACGAATACCCCCGACACGACGTTCGCCGCGCTCGGTGTCCGCGAACCGCTGGTGAAAGCACTCGCCGACAAGGGGATCACCTCCCCGTTCCCCATCCAGGTCGACACCCTCCCCGACACACTGTCGGGACGGGACGTGCTCGGCCGCGGCAAGACGGGCAGCGGCAAGACGCTGGCATTCTCCATTCCGATGGTGTCCCGCCTCGCGGGTGAACTGTCCGGCGGAAAGCGCCGGCCGGGCCGCCCGGTGGGCCTGATCCTCGCCCCCACCCGCGAGCTCGCCACGCAGATCACCGCAACCCTCGAGCCCCTCGCCGCCGCGTACGACCTGCGAGTCACCACGATCTTCGGTGGTGTCTCCCAAAACCGTCAGGTGAGCGCCCTCAAGGCGGGCGTCGACATTGTCGTCGCGTGCCCCGGACGGCTCGAAGACCTGATGAAGCAGAAGTTCGTGAGCCTCGACGCCGTCGAGATCACCGTGCTCGACGAGGCCGATCACATGGCCGACCTCGGCTTCCTGCCCGTCGTCACCCGCATCCTCACTGCGACCCCCCAGCAGGGGCAGCGACTGCTGTTCTCCGCCACCCTGGACAACGGCGTCGACAAGCTCGTGAAGCGGTTCCTGAAGAACGAGGTGCTGCACTCGGTGGACGAGGCGAACTCGCCCGTCGCGGCCATGACGCACCACGTGTTCGACGTGGACGGCGTCGAGGCCAAGCGCAAGCTGGTCGAGCGGCTTGCATCGGGCACCGGACGCCGCATCCTGTTCATGCGCACCAAGCACCAGGCCCGCAAGCTGGCCCGTCAGCTCACCGAGGCGGGAATCCCCTCGGTCGACCTGCACGGCAACCTGTCGCAGGCGGCCCGCGACCGCAACCTCGCCTCGTTCTCCGCCGGTGAGGCCCGCGTGCTGGTGGCCACCGACGTCGCGGCGCGCGGCGTGCACGTCGACGACGTCCAGTTGGTCGTCCACGTCGATCCGCCCGCCGAGCACAAGGCCTACCTGCACCGTTCCGGCCGCACCGCACGCGCGGGCAGCGCAGGCGACGTCGTCACGGTCGTGCTGCCCGAGCAGCGCAAGGACCTGGCCGTCCTCATGCGCAAGGCCGCGATCAAGGTGACCCCGGTCCGCAGCACCGCGGACTCCGCACACGTGCTCGACCTGGTCGGCGACATCGCACCGCACGTCGCGCCGGCCCCCAAGGCGGCACCGGCGTCGAACGGCGGCGGCGGACGCAATCAGCGGCCGGGCGGCGCCCAGGGCGGACGCGGCGGTCAAGCCGGTCAGGGCGGCCGCGCACACGGTCAGGGCGGCGGCGCACGTCGCTCCCGCTCGGGTGGAGCCGGACGCCCCCGCGCAGCCTCCTCCACGGGCGGCGGAACCCGCACGGCGTCCGCCGGCGGTTCACGCCGCCGTCAGGGCTAGAACTTCTCGAGGTGGACGGCGTCGGCCAATGGCCGGCGCCCCCGCCACCCGAAGCGCTCGAGGTCCGGCACCTGCTGGAACTCGGCGACCCTCCCCACGCACAGCCACGCGATGGGACGCACCGGCTCGGGGATGCCCAGCAGTTCGGTGAGATAGGGCTCGTCGTAGAACGACACCCAGCCGACGCCCACGTTCTCGGCGGCCGCGGCGAGCCACAGATTCTGGATCGCGAGCACCGCGGAGAACAGGCCCGTGTCGTCGACCGTGTGCCTGCCGAGGATGTGTTCGCCGCCGCGGCTCCGGTCGTACGTCACGACTACCCCCATTCCGCTCTCGCAGATCCCTTCGATCTTGATGGGGTCGAACGTCTTCTTGCGATCTTCGGGCAGCGACTCCGCGAACCGCCTGCGGGCGCCGGCCACGTGGTCGGCGAACGTGGTCAGCGTGCCGGTGTCGCGTACGACGACGAAATCCCACGGCTGGGTGTTGCCCACGCTGGGCGCGCAGTGCGCGGCGCCCAGGATGCGGTCGAGAACCTCCTCCGCGATCGGCTCCCCGGTGAACTCGGCCCGCACGTCGCGGCGGCGGCGGATCGCGTCGTACACCGACAGCGCCGGCTCGGGATTCGTATCGGGACTACACGCAGACTCGGTCACGCGGTCACGGTATAGCGGTGCACACCCAGCATCGCGCCGGGGTCCGCATCTTCGCCCACCGCCACGACGCAGCCCGCGAGCCGGGTCCGCACGTGCTCGCCCTCGATGTCGGCACCGATGAGCACCAGCTGGGTCGCCCGCTCCTCGCCGGGCTCCCAGCGCGTCGACGTGAATCTGATGTGCGGCCCGACGGTCTGCACCTCGAACTTTCGGGACTGCCCCGGCACCGCGAAATGCACGAATCCCTTGATCCGGTAGATCCCGACCGGTCGCTTCTCGAGGAACTCGACGAGCCGCCGCGGATCGATCGGCTCGTCCGAAGCGAAATCGACTGCCTCGTACGACGAATGCAGGTGGTCGTGGCCTTCGCAGTGGTCGTGCTGATCCAGCAGGAGCTGGTCGAGGGTGAGCTGCTCCCCCGGCGCCGGTTCACGCCCGGGTTCCCGGTCGAACAGCAGGGTGGGCTCGATCCGGCCGTGCGCGGTGGTGAGGACGGGCGCGCGGTCGTTGTAGCCGCGGACCATCGCCTGCACGGCGGCGCGCCGGTCGTCGTCGATGCGGTCCGTCTTGTTGAGGATCACGAGGTCGGCGAGCGTGACGTGCTTGCCGAGGTCCGGGTGCTGCTCGGACATGTCCTCGAACTGCTCGCCGTCGACCATCACGACGAGACCGCCGTACATCACGTGCGGGTTGGTGCTTCCGAGGACGAGACGAATCATGTTGCGCGGCTCGGCAAGCCCGCTCGCCTCGACGATGATCACGTCGATCTGCGACGCGGGATGCGCGAGGCGGTCCAGCATCTCGTCCATGTCACTGACGTCCACGGCGCAGCACATGCAGCCGTTGCTCAGCGACACCATGGAATCGACCTGGCCGGCCACCATCATCGAATCGATGTTCACGGCGCCGAAGTCGTTGACGATGACGCCGACCCGGACGCCGCGGTTGTTGCGCAGCACATGGTTGAGCAGGGTGGTTTTTCCCGAACCGAGGAATCCGGCGACGATGACGACGGGAATCCGCTTCTTCGCCAACGCTGCGACCTCCGTGGGACCTCGACGAGCTACCGGGCGCCCATCCTAACGCCCGGCACCCGGGCGCGCGTCAGCCGACCGCGGCGAGGATCGCCGCGTCCACGTCGGCGGCGGGCGCCATCGGCAGCGTGTGGTGGGTGACTCCGGGGATCGTCGTGACCGTGGCCGACGGGAGCAGCCGCCCGACGTTCTCCGCGACCCTGCCCGCGTCGTGCGCCCGGCTGCCACCCGCCAGCACCACCGTCGTGGGGACGGTCAGGCCCGCCAGCGCGTCGGCTGTCGGACGCGACGGCACGACGAGCGTGGTGCGGCCGAACGCGGCCGCCCCGAGCGCGGTGACGCCGAGCCACCGCGGGTCGACTCCGGCACCCGCCGTCTCCCAGCGGATCAGCCTCCGCTGCCGTCTCTCCGTCGGCCGGATGAGCACCGGCGCCGCGTGGAGCAGGTACCGCGCGCTCAGGCCCGCAAAGCAGGACGTCGGGTCGAGCAGCGCCAGACGGTCGACGCGACGGGAATCGTGCAGTGCGTAGGCGAGCGCGATCATCGCACCGTACGAATGGCCGACCACCGCCGGCGCCGTCACCCCGAGGTGGTCGAGCACCGCGTCCAGCCACTCGAACAGGTCCGGGGCGGTGCGCAGCGGTGCACCGTCGTTCGCACTGCGCCCCACATCGCCCATGACGTCCACCGCGAGCACCCGGTGACTGCGGGCGAGCGCCGCGACGTTGGCGACCCACACGGTCGACGTGGCCCCTCCGCCGGGAAGCAGCAGCAGCGGCGCCCCCGACTCCGGTCCGCACACGTTCACCCGGGTGGACCCGAACGGTGTGGGAACGTCGACGGGTGTGACGTCCACCGGCCAGTCGGCCAGCAGCGAGTCGTAGGCGCGGACGAAGTCGCCGACTGCCGTCATCGCATCCTCCTCGAAATATCTCGATAATCGAGATACTAGACAATCGAAGGAAAGGTCGCAGTAGATTGCGGAGCGTGGACCCGGACGAAGGCGCACAGACAGTGCACCGGCTGCGTGCACTCGCAGTGGAGCTGAACCTGCTCGGTGCCGAATTCGCGCAACTGCACGGACTGCACACCACCGATCTCCGCGCCCTGATCTGCATCCTCGACGCCGACCGGGCGGGCCTCGCCGCCACACCCGGATGGCTCGGAGGCCAGCTCGGCATCAACTCCGCCTCGGTCACCGCCCTGCTCGACCGCATGGAGAAGGCAGGCCTGATCCGCCGCGACCGGGACGCCGACGACCGCCGCAGGTGGTTGCTCGCGGTCACACCCCGCGCCGTCGATCTCGGTCAGACGTTCTTCGGGCCGCTCATCCACCGGACGGCCGCCGTCCTCGACGACTTCGACGCGGTCGAAAAAGCCACCATTTCACGGTTTCTCGACGGCGTGAACCGCGCGGTCGCCGTCGAACGCCAGGCCGGCCCTCAGCGCACGGACGGGGCGGAGTCGAGGTCGCGAACCCGGCGCGCGGGCGACCCCGCGTAGAGCCCGTTCGGCTCGCAGTCGCGGGTGACCACGGCGCCCGCCCCCACGACGCACCCTTCGCCCACCGTCACTCCGGGAAGGATGATCGCGCCCGCGCCGATCCAGCACCCGTCGCCGATCACGATCGGACGGTCGACCACGCGCCCGCCCCGGCCGGAGCTCGGACCGATCTCGTGGGTGCTCGTGACGAACTGGACGCGGTGCCCGACGGCGACCTGCCTGCCGAGCGTGATGGGCGCGGTGCCGTCGAACAGGACG
Source organism: Rhodococcus sp. P4_B6 (assembly GCF_056402215.1). NCBI lineage: Bacteria > Bacillati > Actinomycetota > Actinomycetes > Mycobacteriales > Nocardiaceae > Rhodococcus > Rhodococcus sp. P4_B6. The sequence goes on from NZ_JBFUHV010000254.1 coordinate 7,137, forward strand.
CCGCGGTTGACGAAGGTCCCCAGCCCCATCGTGACGTCCTTGCTGCCGAAATAGCAGCCCGAATAGATGCCGGCTCCCCACACTTTCGCTCCCGCGGCCATCAGCAGCAGGACCCGCAACCACACGGGGACGAACGCGGAGGCCTGGACGATGGTGACGAACCGCATCCCGTCACCCTAGCCCCGCGGAGCACGTTCGCGATCGAGGTTTGCTATTAATTAACTATTTCACCGCACGAAACTGCACGGTGCGGCGTACCATGTGGGCGCCATCGAAAAGCACGAGGGGGGAACCGTGAGACAACTGGATAGCGACGGATTCGCTGCGCTGATGGAATCCATTCCCCACGCGATCAGCGTTCACGACCGCGAACGAAACGTCGTGTTCAGCAACCCCGCCTGCGCGGCCCTGATCGGCTACGACGCCGACGAATTCGCGGACCTCGATCACGAGCAACTGTTCCACCCCGACGACGCCGCACTGTGGGGCACCATGCTCGCCCGGGTACTGAGCCAGGAAAGCCCCAGCGCGACAGCACATCTGCGCATCCGGCACCGGGAGGGCCACTGGATCTGGGTGCTCGTCGCGGCGTCCACGTTCACCGCAGGCACCGAGAGACTGGTCGCCCTCGTGCTCCAGGACGAGTCCGACACGATCTGGGGCAACCCCACGGCCGCGAGGCAGCCGATCCGATAACCGTCCGCTCACCGGCCGTCGTCGGAACCGCCGCAGCACGGCGGAGTCCGAACGGTGGCGCCGCATCGCCGGCAGAAATGGGTGCGGTGCCCACCGTTGCTGGACGTCGCACACCCGCACACCTCCCACCCCACCAGGCACGTATTCGCGGCCAGCGGGTGCCCGTTCGGGCAGCACCCCGGCGCGGTCTCGGTTCGGGCGGCCACACGTCGAATCTACCCGGCAGTCGAACAGATGTGCGAATCGCTGCCCGAAGCGTCACATGTAATTGCCGGGCGAACCGTCCTCCTGGCCGTCCTCCCGCTCCACCAGGAACCAACTCCCGGGGGCGTAGATCAGCTCCCGCGCGGCGCGGACGATGACGAGCGCCCCGGACTCGTGGATGCTGTAGCTGTCGTCGTCGCCGAAGTCGGTGACGGCGAACTCCGCCAATTGGTCGAATGAGCGATGCGTCACAGTGAATGTCATGACGCCAGTGTCCCACCGGGACAAGAGGGATGAATGAGGAAAGCCCCCCACCCGCATCGTCTGCGGATGAGAGGCTTCTCTCGAAAGTGGAGCTAAGGGGACTCGAACCCCTGACCCCCACACTGCCAGTGTGGTGCGCTACCAGCTGCGCCATAGCCCCGTATTCGGTTGTTCTCCGCACTCGGAATGACTTCCTCCGTGCTCGAAGAAAGTTACACCATTGCCGACCGGGCCAACAAATCGCCTGGTCAGGGGCGCTTCGTGCCCGTGCGTGGTTAACGAGTCCAGACACTCGTCAACCACGCACGGGCGGCGGAGCCGCCTACAGCTGCGACACCCAGTTCTCGTTGGACAGCGCGTCGATCACGGTGCCGTCCTCGACGACGGCGGGCGTGCCGGTGGCACCGCTCGCGGCGAGGGCCTGACGGCCCGCCTCGGCGTGCGCCCGGGCCTGCTCGACCTTCGCCCCGGTGGTGATGCACTCGGCGGCCGCGTCGGATGCTCCGGCGTCGCGGGCGATCTGCGCGAGTTCCTCGTTGGTGTGATCGGAGCTGCCGTTCTCCTTCGGCTGGTTCGCCGGCGAGAACAACGCCGCATGGAATGCCGAATACGCCACGGCGTCACCGGTTTCGGCGACGCACTCGGACGCGGCGACGGCGCGGGTGGAGTAGTCGCCGGTGGCCGAGAGCCGGTCGAGGAAGTTCAGGACGTGGTAGCGCACGGCCACCTTGCCGTCGTCGATGGACTGCGCGAGTTCCTGACCGTTCTTGTTCTCGAGCTCGGCGCAGTACGGGCACATGGGATCTTCGAACAGGTCGACCGTGGTGGCCGCATCCGGCCGGCCGAGGAGCACGACGCCGTCACCCTGCAACGCCACCTGGACCTCGGAGTTCTGGACCCCGCCGTAACCGTCGTTGCGCGGCTTGCTGCGGTTGCTCTGCCAGATCACACCACCGATGACGAGTACGGCGATGACCAGTACGGCGAGCCCACCGAGAATGTAGG
>NZ_JBFUHV010000255.1:0-9209 GCF_056402215.1 Rhodococcus sp. P4_B6
AGGCCGCTGCGAAGAATGCGAGCGCGCGTTCGAGCACCACATCGGGCCGTTCGTCGAGGCCGCTGCGAAGAATGCGAGCGCGCGTTCGAGCACCACATCGGGCCGTTCGTCGACGAGGAAATGCGAGGCGCCGTCGACGAACTCCACACCGAAGTCGTCGGTGTGCCCCTCGAAGCCGCCGAGGAATTCCTTGCGCACGATGGCGTCCTCGGCGCCGACGAGCACCCGGGTGGGAGTGGCGAGACGGGTGTGCCGGTACGCGCCCGTCATGATCCGCGCCGCCTGACGCATGATGAAGCAGCGGTACAGGGCCGACGCCGCATGGGCGCGGGCCGGTTCGCGCAGCCGTCCGGCGAACAGTTCGACGTCGCGCTCCGACCACGTGTTCCGGTCCGTCGTGAAGCCTCGCAGCAGGTGGTCCGTCAGCCGTTGACGCCCGCGGCCGAGCAGGAACGGACCGAGGAACGGCGCGGCGATCACGGGCTGGAACCAGCCGTGCCGTGCGATCGTCGTCAGCAACCGTGGGTCGAACCGGATGAAGGGGTGGGGGACACCGAGGCTGATCTGCTTCCGGACCCGGGGGGGTGCGCTCAGGCACAGCTCGTATCCGAGAAGTGCGCCCCAGTCGTGCGCGATCAGGCAGACCCGGTCGAGTTCGAGCGCGTCCAGCAGTGCCTCGACGTCGGCGAGCAACTGCGCGCGGGTGTATCCGGTGGGCGGGGCGTCGGTCCAGCCGGCGCCGCGCAGATCCGGGCAGATCACCCGGTAGTGCTCGGCGAGTCCCGGGACGACCCCGCGCCACTCCCACCAGTGCTGGGGGAAGCCGTGGAGCAGCACCACCGGTTCGCCGTGACCGGCCTCGGCCACGTGGACGCGCAGGCCGGGGAGCCGGACGTAGCGGTGCCGGACCTCGCCCAGTGCGGGAAAGGTGTTGTCCGGCGCACCGTTCGGGCCGGATGTTCTGGCGTCGCCGGGAGCCTCGCGTCTCATGACCTCACGTTACTACGATCATAGTGCTACGTCACTATGTTTATAGTAGCCAGGTGACGTCCACGAGAACGAGTGCACTCGACGCGGCGATCGACCTGCTCGGAACCGAGGGTCTGCGATCGCTCACCCACGCCCGGGTCGACGACCGCGCCGGCCTCCCGAAGGGGTCGACGTCCAACTACTTCCGCACCCGGGCCGCGCTGCTCACCGGGACGGTCGACGCGATCGTGGACCGCGAACTGTCCGAGGTCGGCATGCTGGCACCGGCGTCTGCCGCAGACCTCGTCGACGCGGTCTGCGGCCTGATCGACTACACGACCGTCGCCAACCGAACCGTCACCGCGGCGCGGCTGGTCCTGTTCCTCGAGGCCAGCCACGACCCCGTTCTCCGGGATGCGCTGGCACGCGGGCGCACCGCCATGGAGGCGTCCGTCGTCTCGGCATTCGCCCACCTCGGTGCGCGGGACCCGCGGACCGCCGCCACCGCACTCATGGCCTGCGCGGAGGGACTGATCCTGCACCGCATCGCCCGCGAGGACACCATCGATCCGCGGCCGGCCTTCGAACTGGTGGTGCGGGCGGCGTTGAGCTGACGCGCACCCGGACTCACGGAAGGGGAGCGGACCACCGGAGCGTGGTTCCACCGCCGAGAGTCGAGTCGACGGCGCAGTGCCCGTTGACTTCCCGCGCCCGGGCGGCCAGATTGTCCAGCCCGCTGGTGGCGACGTTCTCCTCGAATCCCTTGCCGTCGTCCGCGACCTCGATCGCGAGATCGTCGTAGACCGAGATGCTCACCGTCACCGTCTCGGCTCCGGCGTGCCGGACCGCGTTGCTCAACGCCTCACGCAGAACCGCCTCGGCATGCTCGGCGAGCGAGGCGTCGATGACGGACAGTGGCCCCGACATGTGCACCGTCGTGCGCAACCCGGAATCCGCGGTGGTCTCGGCCACGATCTCGTGCAGACGCCGCCGGAACTGCGTCATGCCGCCCGAACCGCCGTGCAGGTCGAAGATGGCCGTGCGGATGTCCCGCACGATGTCGTGCAGGTCGTCGATCGACTGTTCGAGCCGGTCCTTGACGACGGGAGCCTTCGCCCGCTGCAGGGTGCTCTGCAACGACAGGCCGACCGCGAACAGCCGTTGGATGACGTGGTCGTGGAGGTCACGCGCGATCCGGTCGCGATCGGACAGGACGTCGAGCTCACGCATCCGGCGTTGACTGTTGGCCAGCTGCAACGCGACGGCCGCCTGATCCGCGAATCCCGACATCAACGCCAGCTGGTCGTCCGTGAACGGCGCGGCATCGACATGGCGGAGCGTCACCAGCACCCCGGACACCGATTGCGCGGCACGCAGGGGCAGCGCCAGCGCAGGACCGAACCGGGCCCCCGTCTCGAACCCGGGATCGAACGCCAGCGCGGTGACACGAAGCGGGGTCCGCTCCCGGAACGCCTCACCGGACGTCGACCGCTCGACCGGGATCGCCCGGCCGATGATCCGATCCGAGACCGTCCCCGCCGATGCCGTCACCACGAGCTCGGTCACCTCGTCCGACGGGAGGTCAGGATCGTCCGGCACCGCGAGAAAGGCACTGTCGGCGGCGGTCAGGGCCAGCGCGTCGTCGGCGATCACCTGCAGCACCTCCGCGGTCTCGCTGCCGGCGAGCAACTCGGTCGCGATCTCCCGTGTCGCCTCCAGCCACGCCTGCCGCGTCCGGGACTCCTCGTACAGGCGGGCGTTCTCGATCGCGATACCGGCGGCCGCCGCCAGCGCGCGGAGAAGCACCTCGTCGTCCTCGGTGAACTGCGCACCGTTGGCCTTCTCCGTGAGATACAGAATCCCGAACACCTCGTCCCGGACCTGAATGGGAACTCCCAGAAAGGTTTTCATCGGCGGATGGTGCGGCGGGAATCCCACCGACACGGGGTGCCGGGACAGGTCCACCAACCGGACCGGCTTCGGATCCGTGATGAGGAAACCGAGGACGCCGCGACCACGAGGCAGGTCGCCGATCCGCTCCCGCGTCTCCTCGTCGATGCCCTCGTAGACGAACTCGCTCAGCCCCTCGGTCGGAGCGAGCACCCCCAGCGCACCGTACCGGGCGTCGACGAGATCGATCGCCGCGTGCACGATGGTGCGGAGCGTGTTGTCGAGGTCGAGTCCCGACGTGACGGCGAGCATCGCCTCGAGAAGGCCGTCGACGTGATCGCGCGCATCGACGATCTGCGCGATGCGGTCCTGCACCTCGGTCAGGAGCTCACGCAGCCTCAGCTCGGACAGGCTACCGAGGAGGGGCCCACGGTCGTGTTCGTCCGGTTGACGGGTCACACGACGCATTGTCCCACCCGGTGACCTCACGAGGAGCCGGAACAACCATAGGTCCCGTCAGGTGCCGGGCGGTTTCGACGGCAACTTCGTGGCCAGCACCGCCGCCTGCGTCCTTCGCTCCACACCCAGTTTGGTCAGCAGCCGGGACACGTAATTCTTGACGGTCTTCTCCGCGAGGAACATGCGTGCGGCGATCTGCCGGTTGGTGAGCCCCTCACCGAGCAGGGCGAGCAAGGTCCGCTCCTGATTGGTCAGGTGCGCGAAGATGCCGTCCTTCCCATCGGCGTCCGCACGCACCTTGTCCATCAGAACGCCGGCGGCACGACTGTCGAGCAGCGATTTGCCCGCCCCCACGTCGTGGACTGCCTGAGCCAGCTCCATGCCCCGGATGTCCTTCACGACGTATCCGCTGGCCCCGGCGAGAATCGCGTCGAGCATCGCCTGCTCGTCCGTGAACGACGTCAGGATGAGGCAATGCAACTCCGGCATCAGCGAGTGCAGTTCCCGGCACAGCTCGATTCCGTTGCCGTCGGGCAAACGCACGTCCAGGACGGCGACATCCGGTTTCAGGGCAGGCACCCGCGCCATCGCCTGCGCGTAGGAGGCGGCCTCACCGACCACCGTCAGAGCGGGATCGGAGGTGAGGAGATCCGCGATCCCTCGCCGGACGACCTCATGGTCGTCCACCAGGAAAACCCTGATCATGGGCACCCTCCAGACCTGGCCGCGTCACCCTCGGAGAATTCAGATTACGCCGGTGAGCACCGGGCCGGTCAGCGCGCGGCCGGACGAAACGGCCCGGATCCGCGACGCCGCGGCCGGTGCGGCATCAACATCGCCGCCGCCAACCCCACGGTCGCGACGAGCGTCGCCGCGGCGCCGACTCCGACGAGGGGAGTCGCGAGCCAGGCACCGAGCAGGACCATCAGGCCCGCGGTCACCGCTCCCGCCACCACCGCAAGCGCGAACCCCGCGGGATGCACGTACAGGAACTCGCCGGGCTCGTCCTCCCGCCGGTGACGATCCTCGCGCGGCGATGCGGTGGAGTGTTCGAACATGGTGTCCTCGTTCCTTCGCCGGCTCCGATGTCGTGCGCCGGCCCTCGTACAACGGTGCGATAACGGCGAGCACAATGACAGGGCCGAAGGTCACACGTCCGTCCTCAGGCGTCGGCGGCGCCGAACCACGTGGGCAGCACCTCGAGCAGATCCCGCTGATCGTCACCGACCCACGCCACGTGACCGTCCGGACGCAGCAACGCCGCGGGCACGTCCAGTTCTTCGCTGACGTCGACGACGTGGTCGATCCGATCCGCCCAGCCCGCCACGGACAGCCTGCCCGTCTGGTCGAGCAGCAGTCCGCGGCCGTCGTGCATCAGCCCGTACAGGCGACCGCGTTTCAGTGCGACGTCCCGCATCCGTCGGCCGAGCAGTGCGTGGCCGGCGCCGAAGTCGTAGCGGACGCCGACCGCGGTGATCTTCTCGATCAGATACCGGTTCACCTCCTCGAAGTCCATCAGCTCCGACAGCAGCCTGCGCACCGCCTGGGGACCCGGCTCGGTGGACATCAACTCCATCTGCGCGCGGGTGTTGTCCAGCACGTCGGCGGCCACCGGGCGCCGTTCGGTCTGGTAGCTGTCCAGCAGCCCGCCCGGGGCCCAGCCGCCGATCTGGGCGGCCAGTTTCCATCCGAGGTTGAACGCGTCCTGGAGGCCGAGGTTGAGGCCCTGCCCACCGGTCGGCGGGTGGATGTGCGCCGCGTCGCCGGCCAGCAGCACACGTCCGGTCCGGTAGCGGTCCGCCAGCCGGGTGGCGTCGCCGAAGCGGGACAGCCAGCGCGCCGAGTGCGCGCCRAAGTCGGTGCCTGCGAGAGCCCGCACCTGCCGCTTGAGTTCGTCCAGGGTCGGCGGGACCATCCGGTCCTCGGCGACCCCGTCGGCGGGCGCGACCAGGCGGTACACCCCGTCCCCGAGGGGCATGGCGCCGAACCGCTTCTGCGTCTTGCGGACCTCGGCCACCACGGCGGCCAGTTCCTCCGGCGGCGCCGTCAGCTCCACCTCCGCCAGCAGCGTCTCGACCCTCGACGGCTCGCCGGGGAAGCCGACGCCGAGCAGCTTGCGGACCGTGCTGCGGCCGCCGTCGCAGCCGACGAGATACCGGGCGCGCAACCGGGTGTCTCCCGCCGCTGCCAGTTCGACGCTCACCCCGTCCTCGTCCTGACTCAGCCCGACCAGTTCACAGCCGCGCCGGATCTCGACACCGAGTTCTGTGGCGTGCTCGGCCAGCAGGCGCTCGGTGACGGTCTGTGGGATGCCGAGGACGTACCCGTGTGCGGTGTCCATCCGGTCGGGCCACGGTGTGTCGATGCCGGCGAAGAAGCCACCGACCTCGTATCGTGTGCCCTCCGCGAGGAAGCGGTCCAGGAGGCCGCGCTGATCCATCAGTTCGATGCTGCGCACGTGCAGGCCGAGCGAGCGGACCACTTTCGTCGGCTCCGGTTCCCTGTCCAGCATGAGCACGTCCACGCCGTGCAGCCGCAACTCGGCGGCGAGCATCAAGCCGGTCGGTCCGCCGCCGGCAACGATCACGTCGATCATGAAAACCCCATTCGACACGGTTGCGTTCGGCCAGCTGCTGCGCTTTCTGCAGGTTCTGGCTTCGACGGGAGATTCTGCGGCACGACCAGGGTCTTGCCGCAAGGCCCCCGGTGCGCTATGCGTTGAAAGGGGCACGGAGCGGACGACTCCTGCCCTTTCCTATGCCGTTCCGTCATTCTCACGGTTCATTGATCGCCGGCACCGTAGGACACTGGGTAATAGGACCACCTCGGTCCCGCACTCACACCGAACGGAGGCCACCGGACATGAACGAGACGACATGGTTGGTGGAGATCGTCATCGACGAACACGACTCGGACGAAGGCGGCTCCAGAACCCGCGCACAGGCCCGGCTCCGCACCCGCGACACCCGCACGTTCGTCGGGTCCGGACTCGCCCGCCGAAACCCGGACGACACCGAAATCCCCGAGATCGGAGAGGAACTGGCCACCGCACGCGCGTTGTCCGACCTCGCCCACCAACTGATCGAGGCCACCGCGGCCGACGTGGAGACGGCCACGCACAGCCGCGTCCATCTCACCGGATAATTGCCCTCGCCGACGCGAACCCGTCAGCGGGGGATACGACGCCGGCCGACCGAGAAGACCGATTCGACCGGCCGTCTCGGAGTCTGCCGCGGCGCCGACTTCTTCTCGGTGGTGCCCACCCTGATCAGCGCCTGCGGGAACCCGCGGTCGGGAAGCAGTTCGCGGATGATCTCCCGGCCCTGGCGGAGTTCGGTCATGTGGGTCAGCGGACACGTCGACAATCCGCCGACGGTGGCCTCCAGCAGCACCGCGGACAGGGCCTCACCGGCGCGGAGCCACTCACCGCGACCGTCGGTGGCGGTGCTCAACACCAGCACCGTCGAGCGGTCCGTCTCCGTGGTCGCGCCGGCGTCCCGGCCGGCGGGGAAGCGGCGCCCGATGTCGACGCGGTCCCGGTTGTCCGCGGTGGCCAGCGCCTCGGCGGGGATTCCGCCCTGCGCGGTGGAATGACCGGCCCACCAGTGCAGCTCGGCCTGATAGGCGGAGTCGTATTTCCTCGCGGCCGCGGTCGTTTCGGTTGCCCTCGCGAGTGCCGGACGCGCCTCCTGCCTCAGCACGGTCAGGTGGACGTCCTGACGGCGCACCACGTCGTCCAACGCGGCGGGCAGCGGCGTCTTCAAGCTGACGGGACCGAAGGGCCTGCGGTCGGAGTGCCGGTGCCGGATCGCCGCGAGCAGATCGAAGTCGTGCGACTGCGGCCGGGCGTCGTGACGGAACCGAATCGTCGCCAGGTGACCGGATCGGGGCCCGTCCGGGACACGCTGGACGTCCGCCGCCCATCTGAGTGCGGTCAGCGCCGTCTGAAGATGATTCAGCGCCGCACCACAACTGACGACCAACTGCCGGCCCGTCGGGTCGGTCGACGCCAGGACGCGGCCGTGTTCGGTGTAGAGGTCGAGTTGGCCGTCGGCGTACGTCCACTGCCACGGCTGGCTGTTGTGTACCGACGGCGCCCGGCAGGCAAGGTCCACGGCAATGCGAACAACGTTCTCGTCGGGAATGGTGCTGTTCACGATCGCCTCCTCGGTGAATCGCGTTCCGCCCCCACCCGGCGCGGAACGCCGGTGCCTGTATCCCAGTGTTCGCCGTCCATCGGCGCGAGATAAGGGCCGATGGTCACCGCCCGGGCGACGATTCACGTGCGGGTCGGGCACCCTATTACGTCAGAGTGACGAAACATGAGGTCATGGCCGGGGCGGGGGACACTGAACGTTCATTCGGAAACGGCGGGTGTCCGGGCCACTCCGGGGTCGACGCCGAAGTGGCCTCACCGGCCCGGCGCGGCACATCCGGTGGCGTGAATATTATTCAGCACGCGCGAACGAACGCATTGCGCCGCGACGTTCGACAACGACGCACCGAACCGGCGGGTACGAGATCGAGGGGCGACGGCCGTGGATGCCGGCGGGCGCAGGACCGACTGGGTGTAGAGGGGCGAGCCAAATCCGGGTCTCTGAACTGCGGCGATAGGACGCCACCTTTGCCGATGGTCGGCAGTGTGACATTTACGCTGGTGAAGTCAGCAGTACTCTCTGGCGTGCCTGCCACGTCATACCCACTCGTGCTTTGTTGTCGAACGTCCGCATCGCCCCCTCGCCGACGCGCGCAGCCGACTCGAAATATGTGCGGCTGCCCTCCGGTCCGGCGGCGGCGGCGCTGCACCCGGCCACGGTCACACAGACCGCGAGTATCAGTCCCACGGCGCGGCGCAAACGGTGATCTCGCATGTTCTGGCCCCTTCTTCCGAGGTTGGTGTCGGATGCGACACGCCGAGATGCGCTTGGCCCTTGCCGTGTCGGCGTGAGCGATTCCGGGCCGGCGCGGCGCTGCGGCACCGGCGTGACTGCGATTGCCGTGCCCGTCGCGCCCGTGTCGGCATGACTGGTGATTACCGCCAGTGTCAGCCTTGGGCCGGGCCGGAAACCATCCCACACTCGGGGGGATATCGGGACCACGGTCTGCCGTCGCATACTCACTACAGGACCGGACGGAAGCAGCCCACTCTCAGCTCGGGTCCACGCATTCACCGGAGGGCACATGCCCCACCACGGCCTGAACCGTGGGAGCCCCCTTTCCGTCGCCGGGACCTCGGGATGGCGGGGAACACCCGATCGCTTCGCGACACAACGCGGGCGGAGACGATCCCGAACTGGCAACGCACCCGCGACCGACCATGTCGCTCGCACCCGCAGGAGGTACCGCCCATGGCCGACATCCACCGCGGCCGCTTCACGGCCGACGTTTCCGTCCTCGGCGACGAGATTGTCGTGTATCTGATCGGAGCGCGAATCAACAAGCCCTGGAAGTTCCGGACCTGGTGGCCGGTCTTCGCCGCGATGCCGAAGATACTGACATACTTGCCCACCCGGAGAACGGGTTGTTGGGATACGAGCAGGCCCTTTTGCCGTCGCCGATCATCGTGCAGTACTGGCGTTCGTTCGAAGACCCGACCCGCTTCGCGACATGACTTGGCCGCCGTCCGGATCGGACGCACTGCCACCGAGCCAAGCCACCATCCTGACACCGCGCTACCGGACACCGTTCGAGGGGTTGTTGACCCCGCTCGGTAAGAGCTGCGGCGGACCGTGGAGGTCGGCACGACGGAAGATGCCATCGCGGGCAGTCTGAGGTGGCCTCTGGGAGTGGACACCCCGGACAATGGTTCCAGGAGAGCCAGGAGGGATGTCGAGGTGGGACGCCAGTCTCTGTACACGGAGGAATTCCGGAAAGACGCGGTCGCGCTGTAC
>NZ_JBFUHV010000256.1:0-9191 GCF_056402215.1 Rhodococcus sp. P4_B6
GCAGCATTCCTCCCCGGTCGACAGAAGAGGAGTCCAGCCTGACACTACCGTGGGACTTGGCCTGGATGTTCAACTCTGTAAGCGCGTAGATACGCAACGGTACGAGTGAGCGATCGCCGCGCAGAGGAAGGCAAGGCCAAAGTTTGGAATTGAGGGAGGACTGCGACAGGGCTCAGCTCCCGGGGTGGTCGCACCACTCGTAGCACCCGCAGGCGCAGCGGAGTTGAAGGTCCGAGAGAACCACTCGCGCCGCACGCTTGCAGATCTCCACGATCAGACATCGTGGGGCGGGTCGGCTATGACCTGGTTGCCCGACTGAGTGACGAATCCGGTGTCCAGCTCGACGTGAACCGGATTGGATTCCTATCTGGACAATAGCCGTCAGTAATGTGACCATGGTCATATCACCCGGCATGAGTGCGCCGGTGAGGCCGTGAGTAGCTCACGCCCGTACCGTGAAAGGTTGGACTTGATGGTCGAGCAGATCAATAACGAGCCTGGTGTGCCTCTGGTGGAGGTGTCGGAGTCTCCGCGCGATGACGGCGGCGGGAAGGAGGTCGATCCTTCCATGCTCCGTCGCGCCGTGATCGCGAGCTGCGCGGGTTCCTTCGTTGAGTACTACGACTTCGCCGTCTATGCCGCCCTGACGCCCGCCATCGCGAGCACCTTCTTCTCGGAGACAGACCGCGTGACCGGACTGCTGAGCACACTCGGCATCTTCGCCCTCGCGTTCGTCGCTCGGCCGCTCGGCGGTGTCGTCTGGGGTCGCTTCGGCGACAAGATCGGGCGGCAGACGACCCTGGTCGCGGTCATCCTGTTGATGTCGCTCAGCACGGCCGCCATCGGCTTGCTCCCGAGCTACCAAATGATCGGCGTACTGGCACCGCTGCTGCTAGTGGTCCTGCGCATTTTGCAGGGTCTCTCGGCGGGAGGCGAGCTACCGGGCGCGACGATTTTCGTCGCCGAGTCTTCTCCGAACCACAGACGGGGCTACTTCGTAAGTTGGATCGGGGTGTCGATCACGTGCGCGACTCTGGCAGGCCTTCTCACCGCTGCACTGCTCGCGGAGGTGCTCTCTACCGAATCACTGAATAGTTGGGGATGGCGCATTCCGTTCCTGCTTGCCCTGCCGTTAGGTCTCGTCGGGCTCTACATTCGAGTCAAGCTCGACGAGTCCCCGGCCTTCAAACTCGCACGCCAAGCCGAGGCGACGTTCGACAGCCCGCTCCCCGAGGTGCTGGGAAAGGTCTCGATGTACCGTCGGATGACAGTGACCGGGCTGCTGGGCGCCGGCGCATTCCTCGGCTACTACATCATGATGATCTACATGCCGACTCTGCTGACGAGCGAACTCGGCTTCGACTCCGGAGACGGCCTCCTCGCGATCTGCGCTGGCGGCGCCGCCATCGCCATCCTGGGACCGGTCATGGGCGCCCTTTCCGACAGATTCGGTCGGCGGCCTGTCCTCGTCTCCGCGGCGGTTGGCCTGATCGTCTTGACCTACCCCTGCTTCCTGCTTCTCGACACCGGTAGCTTCTTGGCGGCCGTGGGGGCGCTGATAATCATTGCGATCCCGGTCGCGGCGGGACAGGCCGTCTACGTGACGGCCGCGCTGGAACGCTTCCCGACCACGATCAGGTACACCGCGTTCGGGATCAGCTACAACGTTTTCGGGCTGATCGGTGGCACCGCGGCATATGTCTCGACATACCTCGTCGCGGAAACCGGGACCATCTACGCGCCTGCGTTCTACCTGATCGTTGTGGCAGTGATAGTGCTGGTGACAACGCTTCGAGTGCGGGAAACCGCGAGCCGCCCGCTCGAATCGGCGTAGCAGAGGGTGGGTCAGTACTTCGGTGGCGACCCGCCCGCAGCCCACAAGAGACCGACGGGTGAGGAGCCCCAACTCGTCCACCTCCGCCGCGGTGTGAAGGTCGCCGGTCATCATCAGCAATTTCGCCTTCTGCATTCCGATGAGGCGGGGCAGCAGCCACGATCCGCCCACATCGACGGACAACCCCCGTTTCGGGAAAACCTGCGTACACGTGTCATTGCTGGAACTGACGACGAAGTCGCAGCACAACGCGAGGTTCCACCCGCCCCCGCTCGCCGGGCCCGGCACCTTGGCGATCGTCGGCTTCAGAAATTCTTGGAGTGTCACCGCTGCCTCGGAAATTTCAGCATCGTGGCCGAGGATGCCCGGTTATGGCCGCCGCAACCTCAATACTGACCTCCAACGTCCAGATAATTCCGATGCGGTCGGCCAGAGGCCTCACTTGTCGGTAGGCACCTTACTGAACGAGCACGGGTAGGAACATGCACTTGTCCCTGGTGGGAAATGTAGCTCTGGTGACCTGCACGCCGACCGCGCAGACGCCGTAGCCGGCAACCTAGACGAGCAAGGTCTGCGCGCCAGAAGTTTCGTCTGTGACAGTCCAGAGCTCGCTCGGTCCATCAACTTCCTCGGTGGGCCCGATCGACATCCTGGTGAACATCGTGGGATGGGCCGGCGACGATCCGTTCGTCTCGCTCGACTACACGCAGATTCGCAATCTCGTCGATGTCAACGAAGGACGTTGCTCAGAAAGCGTCAGTGATCAAATCGCTGGCGCACGAGCAGATCAGAAAAAAGCTACTCCGCGAGTGGTTTATGGCATCATCCGGGCGCGGACCCCGACGGTGCCATGCGCCACCCCCGGTCAAGAACGACCCCAGCGGCTGCTGGGTCCAAACAAGGGTGGTCAAAGATGACACAATCTACATTGGTCGAGGCACGTACCGGCCGAAACGCATCGATAGTTGCTCTACTTATGCTCAGCGGCATAGCCCTCGACATACAGTACGGCATCCTCGCTCCGCTGGTCGGGGCGATTGCCACAGAATCAGCCCTGTCGGGGTCCGAGATCGGATGGGTCCTGAACGCGCTGATGGTCGGCAGTGTCATCTCCGTCGGCCTCACAACGCGCATGGGCGACATTTACGGGCATCGCAAGGTCCTGATGGCACTCATCGTCCTAGCGATGGTCGGATGCGCCCTGGGTGCGATCGGCCATGGCTTCTGGCCTCTGGTTGTCGGTCGATTCCTCATGGGACTCGCTGTCGCAATTCCACTGAGCTGGGGCCTCCTGCGTCCCCGCGCCACCGCACGTCAGATCCGACTTGTCTCCTTAGGGCTATCGACTGTGATGGCGATCTTCACGCCGCTCGCACTCATTGCCGGCGGCATTATCGTTGAATTGGGATTGCCGTGGGAAAGCGTCTTCTGGGTGAGCTTCGCTCTGTTCGCAGCAATGCTGATCCTCGCCTACGTCTCATCTGAGACGCCTGCAGCCGCCCGTGCAGTTGTTCGCCTGGACTGGTTCGGTGCACTGGGGCTCGGCCTTTGGGTCACGGCCATGCTGATCGGAATCAGCGAACTCCCCAGCCGGGGCTGGAGCTCACCCATCGTGCTCTCCTCGTTTTTCGTGAGCGCAGTGACGTTGACTGCGTGGATTAGTCAGCAGCGGCGCACTAAGGAGCCCCTCGTCTCGTTCCGCAACATGGACCTACGCCAGACCCTCATCGGATATTCCGGGATCCTCTTGATAAGTCTCGTCGGTCAGGGCCTGTTTATCGTGCAGCCAGCACTGCTACAGACGCCAACATCCTCCGGGTTCGGCCACGGCCTGTCTGCCCTCGAATCTACATACGTACTGCTCGCGCTGATTCCCGGCGCCACACTGGGATACCTTTGGACACGATGGGGACTCAAGCATTTGGGTCCGAAGATCGTCTTGGTCGTTTCTGGAACCGCTTCGATCTTCGTCTTCCTCGGGTTCGCTTTCGCGAATGACCAGGGCTGGATGCCCTGGGTATGGACGTTCCTCTATGCCCTTACGACCCTGAGCTGCCTGACCACCGGATACACACTCGTTGCGGCGGCCGGCCGTCAGGACAACATGGGGGTGACGATCGGCATGCAAAACATCGTCCAGTTTGTCGGGGCGATGATAGCCGTCGCAGTTGTGTTGAACGTGCTAGCGCCCGGTGCCGATGGACACATTCCAGAGGCAACCTTCATTGGCATCTATGTCGCTTCCGCTGTGATTGTCGCCCTGTTCGTCATCGTGTGGGCTGTCCTTGCACCGAAGCACATCACTGATCGACACGCAATCGATACAGAGAGCGATCCGACGAAGGTCCACGTTGCTGCCCACTAGCCTCGGGCTTTCACGCCGGTAGATAGGCGAGGCGTGCCAGACGGAAGAATGGTGCTCTGAGCTGCGAAGATTGATCTTGCGAAGGAAACAATCCAGCCAGCAGGAGCAGCACCAAATGAGTGGTGAGCAGGTCTACGTCGTCGTACCCCACCCTGTCCGTCGATGCCACCGGAACCGGTGTCGTGTCGCACGCCGGAGCGGTGACACTGCTCGGCACTGCCGAGGTCACCGGACGCAACGCAGCCCTCTCGCAGAGCCTGTCACCGTGGCGGAAACCGTTGCCGCACTTCGACCCCGGCAAGATCATCACCGACCTCGCAGTGTCGTTGACGCTCGGCGGGGACTGCCTCGCCGACATCGCCACCCTGCGCGAACATGCGGCTGTGTTCGGGAAAGTTCCCTCCGATCCGACCGTCTCCCGTCTGATCAGCGCGTTGGCCGCAGATGCACCCGCGGTGTTGACCGCCATCGACACCGCGCGGGCAACTGCCCGCGCGACGTCGTGGGAACACGCCGGTGACCACGCGCCTGATCACGACATCACCGCGCAGAATCCAATCGTCATCGACCTCGACGCCACCCTCGTCACCGCGCACTCGGAGAAGGAATCTGCTGCTCCGACCTACAAACGCGGCTTCGGATTTCATCCCCTGTTGGCGTTTGTCGACCACGGTGCCGACGGGACCGGTGAACCCGTCGCGGCGCTGCTACGGCCAGGTAACGCCGGCTCGAACACCGCGGCAGATCATATCGAGGTCACACGAAAAGCACTGGCACAGTTACGCTCTGCAACCGGACCTCGTCCGGGCCGAACGGTGATGGTCCGTACCGACGGTGCCGGAGCCAGCCACACATTCATGACCTGGCTGCACAACAAGCGGGTGTCGTATTCGATTGGGTTCGGGCTCACCGACGCGATGGTCACCGCCCTCGCTGTCGTTCCCGAGAGTGCGTGGTCTGTCGCCGTCGACGCCACCGAGAAGGTCCGCGACGGCGCCTGGGTCATCGACGCCACCGGCCTACTCGACCTCACCACATGGCCGGCCGGAATGCGCGTGATCATCCGAAAGGAACGCCCGCACCCCGGTGCGCAGTTGCGGTTCACCGATTCCGACGGTCTTCGATTGACCGCGTTCGCCACCAACACCGTGCGCCGGTCAGATCCAAGATCTCGAACTTCGGCACCGTCGCCGCGCCCCGCTGCGAAGACCGCATCCGCACCGCCAAGGACACCGGACTGACCAATGTTCGGTGCACGGGTTCGATCAGAACCGCATCTGGTTGGCGATCGTCCAACTCGCTCTCGACTTGATGGCGTGGACTCAGATGCCCGGCTTCACCGACCACGAAGCACGCAGGTGGGAACCCAAACGTATACGCCTACGCATCTTCTCGGTAGCCGGACGCATCGCTGCCCATGCTCGACGCACGCACCTACGCCTATCGAAGAACGCGACATGGTCGACCCTCATCGTCGCCGCACTGACCCGATTGGCGGCACTACCCGCGCCCGCCTGACCGCAATTCACCCGACCCGACGACCCCGAAAGAACCCCTACCTCAGGCCGTGGATCCGAGCGCTGCCGATCGACATCGGTCGCGCCCTCGCGCGCCAACGGGTTCGAAACACAATCTCGACCTGCTCAGGCCAGCACGTCACCGGGAAGAAAGTTCGAGGCTAGGGATTCGGACGCTCGGTCTCGTCTGTTGCGGTGCCGCGTATCCGGGAAAGAACGTTCCAATCGTGATAAATGGGGTCGTCCGGGTAGATCGTGCCGCGGCTGGCGGTGGAAGGATAGCCGAAGATTTCCCAGTAGTCCCCGTTCGGCGGGAGGGTCTGGACCCATTCGAAGATCACCAGGCGACGCAATACTTTCCACTGCCCACGTCTCTTCTCACAAAGATCTCGATACCGTCCGGACAACACGATCGTCCGTTCCGTCTCGACGCGGACGTAGGTGAACACTGTCTCGCGTTTCGCCTGATCACCGAGCATCTCGATCAGTACGTTTCCGCAATTGTGCACAGCTGTGTATCGAGTCGTCCTACTTCGCTCGTGAACCAGGTCGCAGAAATCGTGAGCCGACCCCACGAAGGCTCCGTGGTCCTCAGTCGCGTCCGGCCAGAATGTCGACTTGACGAGTTCGAGATCCTTGCGATCCTGGCCACGGATATAGAACATCATGTTCTCGTAGATGGCCTGTTTGTCGAGAAGCTCCAGCACTGCCGAAGCCGACGCCGAATCATCAGTCACCACGTCTATCCTTTCTGGCACAGGTCCAGTCGACGATGCTGGTTCCCCAGCGGCGGCGCCGGACTCGTCATCGCACGGGCACGAACAGCGGGACGTATTCGTCTGCTCCCGACGGCCCGGACTTGTGGAATTCGGCGCGGACCCGAAGTCCTGCCACGAGGTCGTCGCGCTCGACGTCGACGAGCTGGGTCCACCACCACGGCCCCTCGTCCAGTTCGACCACCGCGATGGTGAGCGCGAGCGGCGTGTCCGAGTCCGCGGACCGCTGTGGAACGAACGCCCACGATACGACCCGGCCGAAGCCTGACGCTTCCACCCACTCGAAATCGGTATTACCCACACTGTCCTGTTCTGCTGTCGGGGACAGTATTTCACCGGATTCCACGGTCCTCCGCAGGAGGAATACGCCTCGGGCGGTTCCGTCGAAGAACTCCGCCGTGGCCGTGTCGCGAACAACAGGCTGAATGTACATGGGTCAGAAAATCCCTCCGCTGACGCCGACCAGACCGTTTACGAGCCCACGATCAAGGTCGAATGGTGGTCGAGTATTCCCCCGTTGCCCGATACCAGGACGACCTCGTGCCGGTCCTGCTGCCGGGCACCTGCCTGACCACGTGCCTGGATGACGGCCTCCGAGAGGGGGGTCATTCCCCACATGTAGTACGAGGACAACTGTCCGCCGCCGGTGTTCATTTTCAGCTTGCCACCCGGGCCGAGGATTCCCGGCGTCGCCACGAATTCGCCTCCCTCTCCTTTGGCGCAGAAACCGTAGTCCTCCAGCGTGACCATCGCCGTGTAGGTGTAGCAGTCGTAGATCTCGACCAGATCGATGTCCTCGACGGTGACGCCTGCCATGGACATGGCCGCCGGACCGGATTTCGCTGCACCGGTCATCAGCCCGAAGTTGTCGTCACGACGTAGCCTCGAGCCCGGATGGCTCTGTGCCCAACCGAGAACGTGGACAGCCGGCTGATTCAAGTCGCGTGCCCGCTCGGCCGTGGTGACGACAACGGCGATACCACCATTCGATACGAGGCAGCAGTCGAACAGGTGAAACGGATCGCTGATGATGCGCGAGTTCTGATGGTCGGCGACGGTGATCGGTGTACGCATCTGCGCCAGTGGGTTGAGTACCGCCCACTCACGCTGAGCGACGGCGAGAGCACCGAGCTGCTCTGAAGTCGTCCCGTATTCGAGCATGTGTCGCCGCGCGGCCAATGAGTACAGGACGTTCGGGACCACGGCTCCGGTCGCACGCTGAAGTCCCGTCCAGCCGGAGTGCGCCCGATGACCGTCCGAGTAGGCAAGCCCGGCCCCGGCGCCCTCGACCAGAGGAGCGTCACCGAACACACACACGACGACCTCGGCCATCCCCGACTCTACGGCCATCGACGCATACTGAACCATGGCACCAGCGGTCGATCCGAATGCCTGCATTTGAGCCAGAAGCGCGAGATCACGCAAGCCGAGATCGACCTGCAACCCGAGGCCGATATCGTTTGCTACGCCCGACGAGATGAGCAAACCGTCCACCTCGGACAGGAGCAGGCCAGCGTCGGCGAGCGCCAATCTGCTTGCTTCTGCGGCGAATTGACTACTGCTTTTGCCGTACACCTTTCCCAGTTCGGTCATTCCGAGACCGACGATGACGGGCGATCGGGTGGTACGGGGTTTGTTCGTCATCGTCCTGTCCAATCAGGTAGCCGTTTCTCGACGAAGGCGCGCGCTCCCTCCTGCGCGTCCCGCGATTGCTTTATGCGTCCCGCTTCCAGTCGGTTGCGTGCCCAGTCGGCGGCCTCGCGTTCCACAGCTCCGTCAGTGATGCCGGCCGCGATTCGCTTGGTGGCTTGCACCGCCAACGGCGCGTTGGCCGCAATGACGCCAGCCAGGTCGAGTGCGACGTCGAGGGCCTGGTCCTGAGGAACGACGCGGGTGGCCAACCCCAGTTCAAATGCTCTTGCGGCCGATATCGGCTCACCGGTGAAGGCCATATCCAGAGCGATCTTGCGCGGAATCTGCTGCGCCAATCGAAACGCACCGCCGGCAGCCGCCACCAGACCTCGACGGACCTCGGGCAACCCGAACTCGGCGCTGTCCGCGGCAACGACCAGATCACTGGCCAACGCCAGTTCGGTACCACCACCGAGTGCGAAGCCGTTGACCGCAGCGATGGTGGGCTTACTGACGGGATGGTTTACATACCCTGCGAATCCCCAGCGAGCGCGTTGCCCAGCGGGGTGGATGTCTTTCCCCTCGGCAAGCGCCTTGAGATCTGCCCCGGCACAGAACGCTCGGTCGCCTGCCCCCGTCAGCACGACGGCTCGCACCGTCGGATCGGTTTCGGCGGTCTCGAGCGCTTGGCCGATGGCTTCGGCGACGTCCCTGTTGATGCAATTTCGGACGTGTGGTCGGTTGATCGTGATCAGGAGTACGTTGCCGCGCTGCTCGACCAGAACCACGTCGAGGTGCAACTCTTGGGCGATTCCGGTTGTCATGATATGCCTCACTGCCATCGAAGTCAGGATGGTCGACCGGGCCGGCTCATGCGTGGTCATCGTGGGACCGACGCTGACGCCCGACGACGGTCGCGGGCCTCGATCGCCGCATCGAGCAACTGCCGATGATCCTCCGACACCGCCGACACACGCTCGGCCTGAAAACCCAGATCCAACGTCACACTCGACAGCAAATGCAGAACAGCATTGAGCGCCTTCTTCGTCCCCTGCACCGCCACCGAC
>NZ_JBFUHV010000257.1:0-9055 GCF_056402215.1 Rhodococcus sp. P4_B6
ACGCGGGACGCTCGTTCGACCTGTACGAGGACAACCCGGCGACGCTGCGGCTCGCCACCTGGTACCAACTCGAACGGCCCGACGGTGAGCCGCTCCAGGTGGTTGGCAGCACACCACTTTTCTGCGCCCGCTCGATATCGGCGAGCTTCGACCGGTTGGACGCGACCACCACCTGGAGCGGCTCACCGTCGGGCCGTTCGAGTTGGTACCAGGTGGCGAGCCGCAGCGTCGCCGGGTTGTCCTCGTACAGGTCGAACGAGCGTCCCGCGTAGCCCGGGAGGTCGGTGGCGTCGAAGCGCACCTGCTCGGTGAACGCCACCACGTGGGCGGCGAAGACGGCGTCGAACAGTTGCCCCTTGTCGCCGAAGTAGGCGTAGATCATCGACTTGTTCGCCTTGGCGGCGAGGGCGATGCGATCGACCCGCGCCCCGGCGATACCGAATTCGGCGAATTCGGCCGCCGCCGCGTCGAGTAGTCGTTTCTTCGTTGCCTCTGCATCACGGACCATGCGTCCACACTATCAACTAACCAGTTGGTTGACAGCTACGCCGCGCAGGTGTTCCATGGATCCCGTAAGCATCCAACCAGTCAGTTGCAAGCAGAAATGGGATCTCTCATGGCCAAGACCTGGCTCATCACCGGTAGTTCACGCGGTTTCGGCCGGGAACTCGCGACCGCGGTCCTGCGCGGTGGCGACAACGTCGTCGCCACCGCCCGCAGACCCGAACAGCTGACCGACCTGATCGACACGTACGGCGACCGGGTTCGGACGGTCGCCCTGGACGTCACCGACGCCGCGGCCGCCCGCGACGCCGTCGCGACCGCGGTCGAGGAGTTCGGCGGCCTCGACGTCGTGGTGAACAACGCCGGCTACGCCAACAGCGTCCCGATCGAGGAAATGGCCGACGACGACTTCCGGCAGCAGGTTGACGCCAACTTCTTCGGCGTCGTCAACGTCACGCGGGCTGCGCTGCCCATCTTGCGCGAGCAGCGCAGCGGCTGCTTCGTGCAGTTCTCCTCCGTCGGAGGCCGCGTCGGCGGCACACCCGGGCTGAGCGCCTACCAGGCCGCGAAGTTCGCCGTCGAGGGCTTCTCCGAAGTGCTGGCGGCCGAGGTGAGACCGTTCGGGGTGAAGGTGCTCATCGTGGAACCCGGGGCGTTTCGCACCGACTGGCAGGGCTCGTCGATGCAACGCAGCTCCGTCGGGCCCGACTACGAGGCGACGGTCGGCGCGATGAACCGCTACCGGGAGGACTCCGACGGCACCCAGCCTGGGGATCCGGCACGGGCCGCGCGGATCATCATGGATGTGGTTGCCGCCGAGAACGCCCCACTGCGCCTGCTGCTCGGGGCAGGCGCCGTCGCGATGGCCGAGAAGTCGTCCCGCGAACGCGCCGCCGAGGCCCTCGCCTGGGCCGACGTCAGCCGCTCCGCGGACTTCCCTGCCGGCGACTGACCCGCCACCAACGGAAGACGGCCCGGGCGAAAACGCGTCGGCTGCCGCCGATCTCGCCGGTCAGCTGGTGGGGGCTTCCCCACCGAGGGTCTCGAGCACCACCTGCGCGACCGCCTTCATCGTCGACCGGCGGTCCATCGCGGCCCGCTGGATCCACTTGAACGCTTCGGGCTCGGTCAAGGACTGCTTGTCCATCAGCACACCCTTGGCCCGCTCGACGATCTTGCGGGTCTCCAGCCGCTCGGACAGATCGGAGATCTCCCGCTCGAGCGCAGTCACCTCCTTGAACCGGCTGGCTGCCAACTCGACCGCGGGCACCAGGTCGGCCGTGGAGAACGGCTTGACGAGATAGGCCATCGCCCCGGCGTCGCGCGCCCGCTCCACCAGCTCGCGCTGACTGAACGCTGTGAGAATGACCACGGGCGCAATACGTTTCGCCGCGATCTCGGAGGCCGCGTCGATGCCGTCGCGGCGGGGCATCTTCACGTCCATGATCACGAGGTCGGGTTTCAGCTCCACCGCCAGGTCGACGGCGGCCTGCCCGTCCCCCGCCTCACCAACCACGTCGTAGCCCTCTTCCCGCAGCATCTCGACCAGATCGAGCCTGATCAGCGCCTCGTCCTCGGCCACCACGACCCGTCGCGGCTGCGACGGCACACCTTGCTGCTGGGGAGCGTTCATGGCCACCATTCTCCTCTGCTCGGACGACCCCGGCGCGGGGAGCGAACGTTAGAAGGGTACCGGTGGTTGACTCCCGGCGGCGATCTTCTACAGTGGTACAGCGCAACACGCCCTCGTATCCCAATTGGCAGAGGAAACGGATTCAAAACCCGTCCAGTGTGAGTTCGAGTCTCACCGAGGGCACCGCCGGGATCATCCCGCGATCGCAGGTCAGATGCATTCTCTGACCTGCGATTCGCATGTCGCCCCCCGTTACGGCGTCCCTGTCACCACTGCCCGCCCGCGACCTGCCGGGTGGCGGCATTGATGCGGTTCCACAGGTTCACGCCGGCGATCGACAGCACCAGCGACGCGAGTTGCTCCTCGTCGTAGTGCCGGGCGGCCTCGTCCCACACCTCGTCGGGCACCGGGTCCGCGCGATCGCTCAACCGGGTCATCGACTCGGCCAGCGCGAGGGCCGCACGTTCGGCGTCGCTGAAGTACGGGGCCTCCCGCCACGCCGCCACCGCGAAGATCCGCTGATTGGTCTCGCCTTCCTTCTCCAGCTCACGCGCGTGCATGTCCACGCACACGCTGCAGCCGTTGATCTGGCTCGACCGCAGGTGCACGAGGGCGTGGGTCACCGGCGGCACGTTCGCCTTCGCCGTGGCCTTCCCCAGCGCCAGCAGAGACTTCATGGCGTCGGGAACGATCATCGCGGGGTTGGTCATCCGGGCTTTCATGATTGCCTGCCTCCAAAGGAATTCGGGTGGTGAGATGTCACACCGGCTTGTTTTCGTTGGTCACTGTTATGACGAACCGCGACGGGAGAATGTGACAGATGGACGCAGAAGAAGTTCTGGCGCACCGCTTCGAGGAGAACCGGACGCATCTGTCGGCGGTCGCGTACCGGATGCTCGGCTCGATCGGCGAAGCGGAGGACGCCGTGCAGGAGGGCTGGCTGCGACTCAGTCGCGCCGAGACGTCCGAGGTGCAGAACCTGCGTGGTTGGCTGACGACGGTCGTCGGGCGGGTCTGCCTCGACATGCTCCGATCCCGCAAGGCGCGGCGCGAGGATCCCCTGGAGGTCCATGTTCCGGATCCGATCGTGCGCGAGGTGGACGGGACCGATCCCGAGCACGAGGCGGTGCTGGGCGACTCCGTCGGTCTCGCGCTGCTGGTCGTTCTCGACACGCTGGCGCCCGCCGAGCGGCTCGCCTTCGTGCTGCACGACATGTTCGCCCTGTCCTTCGACGAGATCGCCCCGATCGCCGACCGCACGCCCGCCGCGACGCGGCAACTCGCAAGCCGGGCGCGCCGGCGAGTCCAGGGATCGGGGCACGCCCCGGAGACCGACCCGACCCGGCAGCGCGAGGTGGTCGAGGCATTCATGACCGCCTCGCGGGGCGGCAGGTTCGACGACCTCCTCGCCCTGCTCGACCCGGACATCGTCCTGCGGGCCGACCGCGGCGCCGACGGAGCCGACGTGGTGCGCGGATCCCGCGCAGTCGGCGAGCAGGCCCTCACGTTCTCGCGTTTCGCTCCTTTCGGCCGGCTCGCCCTGGTGAACGGCACACCCGGGGTGGTGACCGCGCCCGACGGGAAGACGTTCTCGGTCATGGCGTTCACCGTCTCCGGCGGGAAGATCGTCCGGATCGACATCCTGGCCGACCCGGTCCGTTTACAACGTCTGGGCATCTCCCCCGGCGACGTCTGACGACCCGCAGGTAGCGGCGGTTTTTTGTGCCCGATCCTGGGGATCTGCGGCGTCCTGCCAGTACCATGGTGGGACAGGTACGCCCTCGAGCACGGAGGTCACCCATGGAGCTCGGCACCGTCACTTTCACCTACGACGGGCGGGTAGCCCTTCGATTCCAGCAAGCGCTCTCGCACTCGCCGGAGAAGGTGTGGCGTGTTCTCACCGACCCGCAGTACCTGAAGGACTGGTTTCCCGCCGACGTCGACTTCGACCTCACCCCGGGGGCCGACCTCGTCTTCCGGGTGACACCGGAGMAGGTGCGCCGGTTCGGACTGCCCGCAGATCAGACCACCACCGGAACGGTCATCTCGGTGCATCCCGCGCACATCCTCGAATACCTGTGGGACGCCGAGACGCTGCACTGGGAACTCGTTCCCGACGGCAGCGGCGGCTGCTGGCTGACGCTCACCCACACCGTGGAGGAAGAGGAATCCGCCTACGCGCACGCCGCCGGCTGGCACGCGGGGCTCGAGGTCGTCGAAGCGCAATTGGACGGCCGCGAAGTCGACTGGTCGCTGTGGGATCGCGCCGACGAACTCGCCGAGTCCTACCGCAAGACGTCCTGACCAMCAGAATTCCCCGACCACGCGAAGTCACCGACAGTAGGGAGTGCGTATCCCGGGCAGCACCACCACACCGGCAGCAACCTACGTGAAGGAGGTCACCGGCGAGGCGACGCGGCGATGGGGTGTGCACGGCACCGACCTCGGTTGTCCGGTGCGCCTGTCCGACGGCCGGGTCGCGTTCTTCTTCGGCGACACGTTCAGCTCCCGCGGCCGGAGCGGCCGGGGGTGGYGCAGTCCCGTGATGTTGCGCTCCACCACAACCGATCTCCGCGGCGGCATCGAGTTCGACTCCGCGGGCGGGGGCCGGACGGCGAGGGAGATCCTGCCGAACGCGCACGACGTCCGCGAATCACCCGACCGGGAATCGGCGGGCAGCGAGTTCACCGTGGTTCCCGCGGACGCCGTCACGATCGGCGACCGGACCTACCTGTCCGTCGTCAGTGTGCACTCGTGGGCGTCGCAGGGGTGGCCGACGAACTTCACGTATCTCGCCTGGTCCGACGACGGCGGCGAGCGCTGGCACCGGACACGCGCCCGGTGGGACAACCGCGGCGGTTCGCTCGACCAACTGTGGACGATGGAACGGCACGAGGGCTACGTCTATGTCGTCTCGAGTGCGTTCGACCGCACCAATCCGGGTGGAATGATCCTGCGCCGAGTCCCCGAAGCGCGGATCCTCGAACCCGGAGCCTACGCAGACTGGGGCTGGGACCGTGGCACGGGGTGGGCGTGGGGACAGCCCGCGACCCCGATCTTGCCGGGTCCCGTCGGGGAGATGTGCCTGCGGCGGATCGACGGCACCTGGGTCCTCGCTTACTTCGACCCCACCGCCTACGCGATCGTCACCCGCACGGCGCAGCGCATCGACGGACGGTGGTCGGAGCCGACGGTGCAGGTTGCCGGCGGCGACTGGGGAGCCGCGGACGGCACGTGGGCGCAGATCTACGGCGGATACGTCCACCCGGCGTCCACGTTGGACGAACTGCATCTGCTTGTGTCGCAATGGAACACGACGACCGGGGACCCCTACCGGGTGCTGCAGTTCACCACCCGGCTGGACGCGCCCGTCACCCCACCAGTTCCGACTCCGTCCACCGCCCTTCCCCTTCGAGTTCCACACCACGGGAATGGAATTGGTTGAGCGTGCTGCGGTGCCCCACGCTCACCACGATGCTGTCGGGGAGTTCGGTCCTGAGCAGGGTGTAGAGCGTGTGCTCGAGGCCCTCGTCGATCGCCGACGTGGCCTCGTCGAGGAAGATCACCGCTGGACGGGCGATCAGCACCCGCGCGAACGCGAGACGCTGCTGCTCGCCCGGCGACAGGATCCGCGTCCAGTCGGCGGTCTCGTCGAGCCGATCACTCAGATTGCCGAGCGACACCCTCGACAGCGCACCACGCACGACGTCGTCGGACGCCGTCGGCTCCTTCGGGTAGGCCAGGGCGGTGCGTAGCGACCCGAGCGGCAGGTACGGGCGCTGGGACAGGAAGATGGCCTCCCCCGACGGCCGCGACACCGTGCCGTCGGCGTATGGCCACAGATCCGCGAGGGTACGGAGCAACGTAGTCTTGCCCGAACCGGACGGCCCCTTGACCAGCAGCGACTGCCCGGGGGTCACGGTGAGCGCGAGGCCCTCGATGAGGGTCTCCCCCGTCGGGATGCGCACGTCCAGCTTTTCGACCTGCAGATCGTCGCCCGACTTGCCGGTCTTCAGGACCGGAAGTTCGGCGGCGTGCAGGTTGTCGTTGGCGAGGCCGTTGAGTCGGATGAGGGTCGCGCGGAAACTGGCGAAGTCGGCGTACGACTCGCGGAAGAAGGACAGCGAGTCGTGGACCTGACCGAAGGCCTGCGACGTCTGCATCACGTCACCGAGAGACACCTGGCCGGTGAACAGTCGCGGACCCTGCACCAGGAATGGGAAGATGACGGCCGTCTGGTTGACGGTGAGGTTCCAGCCGCTGAACTTCAACGTCCGGAAGACGATCTGCCACATGTTCCGGATGACGTCCGCGAACCGTCCGGCGAGGGTGCGCCGCTCGACGTTCTCGCCGCGGTAGAACGCGATGCTCTCGCCGTACTCCCGCACCCGGATCAGCGCGTAGCGGAAGTTGGCGCCGAGTTTCTCGTTGAGGAAGTTCAGCTTGATGAGGGGCTTGCCGATCCAGAACGCCACCGCCGTGGTCACCAGCACGTAGATGTAGACGAGGAAGATCATCGCCCGCGAGATCTCGACGCCGAACACGGTCATCGGGCCGGACAGGTCCCACAGGATCCCCGTGAACGACACGATCGACAGCACCGCGGTCACCGCGCCCATCGACAGCGAGCGGGACGTGGTCACGAAGTTGGTGATGTCGGCCTGGATGCGCTGATCCGGGTTGTCGATCGCGTCGCCGAGGAACCGGTCGCGGTAGTAGGCGCGGCTGTCGAGCCAGTCGTCGACGAGATGGTGGTTGAGCCATGTCCGCCAGTCGATGTCGAGGGTCTGCCCGATCACGTACTCGACGAGGGCACGGACCACGTGGACCGTCGCCAGGATGGCGAACACCCGGAGAAAGTGCCAGAACGCCGGCTCGTCCAGGTTCTGGATCGAATCGTAGAAGTCGTTGTACCAGTAGGAGAACAGCACCGTCATGCGCACCGCGAAGACCGTCGACAGCAGCAGCACCGCCAGGATGGTCAACGGCTTGAGGCTGCGCCGCGGATCGAAGTAGGGCGCGGCGAAGCGCCAGAACTGCCTACCCCATTTGGTGAACCGCGCGAGCAGTATCACCACGACGACGAACGCGACGACAGTCATGACGTATGCCTTGAGCAGCCACATCGAGCTGTCCCATACGACGTTGTTCCAGTCCACGACCCATATCCCCGATCACGAGGTGAAACTCACCAGAAAAGATGGCGAAGTCTAACCCCGGAGGTCGGTGATGGGCGAGAGATCCGCGCAGGACACGCGTCGACCCGGAAGACACAGACCGCCCGATGTCCCATTTGCGCGGTTTCGGCCGCGCGGGTGGACATCGGGCGAAGTGAACGGTCCCCAGGCGACAGGGGGTTCTACGAGTCCTTCTCGGGTTCAGGCTCTTTCAGATTGCCGTCGTCGTCGACGTAGTCGTCGAAGGCGGTTCCCGACACCGTGCCGCCGGAGCCGGGCAGGACGACCGTCTCGCGGGCCCCCGGCTCGTAGCGGGCGTCGATCTCCTCCACCTTCTTCCTGGCTTCGGCGAGCGCCTCGTCGTCGGGCACGGGAACTTCGCTCTCGGCCGGCCGGCCGGCCTTCTTCTCGGGTTCGTCTGCGCTCATGGTGCACGTCCGTTCCGTTTCGGTGATTCCAGACCGACCATACGCCGCGGCCACCGGTTGAACTGCCGTTCAAAGCCGTTCGGTGGCAACGGAATGGCACTGCTCTTATTGGCGCGGCGGGAAGTGCCGGATGAGCCCCTCCTGGACCACCGTCGCCAGCAACTCCCCGTCGAGGGAGAAGAAGCGCCCCGTCGCGAGACCGCGGGAACCTGCCGCGACCGGCGACTCGGTGGCGTACAACGTCCAGTCGTCGAAGCGGAACGGCCGGTGGAACCAGATGGAATGGTTCACGGTGGCCGCGACGATCCGGTCCAGCCCCCACGACAGGCCGTGGGTGGTGATGATGGAGTCCAGGACCGTGGTGTCCGACGAGTAGCCCATGACGGCCACGTGAATGAGTGGGTCGTCCGGAAGGTCGCCGTCCGATTTCATCCAGACCCGGTTGTGGGTGAGTTTCTCCCCCGTGCCCTTCATGATCCACGACGGGTCGTTCGCGTACCGCATGTCGATCGGCTTGAGCGCGTCGACGAACATCTTCAACCGGTCTTCGTAACCCTGGAAGTGGTCGCCGAGCGGCGGCAGCGTGTCCGGGAACGGGACGTCGGGCACCTCGACCGCGTGCTCGAGACCCTTGCCCCAGTCCTGGAACGCCGCCAGCATGACGAACAGTTCCTGACCGTCCTGCAGGGCGGTGACCTGGCGATTCGCGAAGGCCCGCCCGTCGCGGTGCCGCTCGACGCGGTACTCGATGGGTTCCTTGACGTTTCCGCCGCGGATGAAGTGGGCGTTGACCGCGTGCACGGCGCGCTCGCCGCTGACGGTGCGGCCGGCGGCGACCAGTGCCTGGGAGATCAACTGGCCGCCGAATGTCCGGCTACCCACCTGCGCGGGATGCCGACCTCGGTACGTGTCCTCCCCGGTCCTCTCGAGATCGAGAAGTTCGAGCAGGGTCTGGAGATCGGTCTTCGCCGCGACTTCGCTCACCTAGTGGTCCTCTTCGCCGATTCTGTGGACGTGGATCAGGTTGGTCGAGCCTACGGTGCCGGGCGGCGACCCCGCCACGATGACCACCAGCTCACCCTTCTGATACCGGCCCAACCCCAGCAACGCGTTGTCGACCTGCCGCACCATCGCATCCGTACTGTCCACCGGATCGACGATGAACGTCTCCGTCCCCCACGTCAGCGACAACTGGCTGCGCACCTCCGGCAACGGGGTGAACGCCAGCAACGGCAACGGCGTGTGCAACCGCGCCAACCGCCGCACCGTGTCCCCGGACTGCGTGAACGCCACCAGCGCCTTCGCATCCAGCC
>NZ_JBFUHV010000258.1:0-8899 GCF_056402215.1 Rhodococcus sp. P4_B6
GCCCAGGAGTTGGAGATGAGCGCGGGATCGAGGCTGCGGGGTTCGGCCTGTTCGATGATCCGACCGGTTCCGCCGCTCACCACGTCCCCGGAGGGGCCACTGGTGCTTGCTGAGTCGGCTGAGCTTCCGCTGCTACACGCACTGAGCATGAGCATGGCGGCAGCAGCGCAGGCCACGAGCGCACGTCTTTTCGAAATCACGGGAGGACCTTTCATGGTCCGGGTGAAGAACATGACAAGAGGGATATCGGTCGGATCAGTCCTGCATGGTGCGGTCGAACCGCAGGCGTAGGTGGTCACCTACCTGATTGAGGGCGAAAACGGTGAGGAAGATGACCATCGAAGGGACGAACACAATGTGCGGTGACGTTGCAATGGAGGACTTGCCGTCGCTGATCATTCCGCCCCAACTGGGCTGCGGCGGCGGCAGGCCCAGACCGAGAAAACTCAGTGATCCTTCGGCCACGATCAGCGCTGCAATCACGATGGGAAAGAATGCGCCCAGAGCGGGAAGAACGTTCGGCAGAATTTCCTTGAGCAGAATCCTGGAGTTGCTCGCGCCGAGATTCTTAGCTGCACGAACAAATTCGCGGGACGTCCAGGAGATCGTCGTGGCACGTGCCAGACGAATGAAAGACGGAACCGTGACGAGTGTCAGACCGACGAGAATCGTCTTGACGCTCGGCGTGAGGATCGAGGACAGGGCCAGCAGCAGGATCAGCGGAGGGAAGGCCAGCATCGCGTCTGCGAGAAGTGAGATACCGGAATCGACCTTCCGGCCGAAGAAGCCGGCGATCATGCCGAGAGTCGTGCCGATCGCCAGCCCCGTAATGCCGGCCACCGTACCGACCACGAGTGACACCCGCGCTCCGTGGATGCAGCGCGAGAGGATCGACCGGCCGAAACTGTCGGTGCCGAGCAACAGGTCGATCGAGCCGAAGCTGGGAGAGAGTCGCGATTCACCAACGGGGGCAGCGTAGTCGGCTATGGGTAGGAAGTTCGCAGTGACGGCGAGGACGAGGACCATGGCCAACCAGAAGTACGCAGACCAGACAATGACCGAACGCTTTTTCTTCTTGACACGAACGACAGGTTTCTCGACTTCTGCTTCGATGTCGGGAATTTGGTCCAAGGAGGGACTGATGGTCATGCGCGAACCGCCTTGCGAACTCGTGGATCAAGGAATCCGTAGCTGAAATCGACGATCATGTTGACGACGACGTAGACGAGGGCAACGAAGACCACAATGCCTTGGACAGTGATCACGTCACGAAGCGTGATGGACGACGAAACCAACTGTCCGAGGCCCGGAAGCCCGAAGAGGATCTCGACCACCACCGTTCCGCCGATGAGGCGGCCGAGGCTGATGCCTGCAAGCGTTATCAACGAGAAGGAGGAGGGGCGAAGCGCATGCCGGAACATGACGTACGTCCGCGACATTCCCTTCGCACGGGCAGCGGACACGTAGTCCTCTCTCAGTGTGCTGACGAGGTCGGTCCGCAGAAGACGTTGGAACGTGGCGATCTCGACGAATGCAATTGCGAGTGCGGGGAGGAACGCGCTTCGGAGATTGTCGCCGAGTCCGTCTCCGATCCGAGACCAGCCGGATACGGGGAACCACCCCAGCTTCAACGCGAGGAAGTAGATCAGTACGGGGCCTGCGATGAAGGCGGGGATCGCGAGGAATACAGACGTGACGGCGCTGATGCCCCGGTCGGTCGAACTTCCCGCAGTAGCAGCGGCGACCACCGCCAGAACGATTGCGATCGCCAGGGCGATGAGCAACCCCAGGATCGCAAGCTCGAGGGTGACGGGAAGGCGATCCAGAATTGCGTGAGTGACGTCCTGTCCCGTCAACGGCGACGTGCCGAGATTGCCTTGCAGCGCCGAGCCGAGCCAGTCGATGTATTGCCGCCACAGTGGCTGATCGAGGCCGAGCTTTGCGTTCAGTTCGGCGACCGCCTGCGGAGTGGAGTTTTCGCCTAGGATCACCTGTGCAGCGGATCCGGGGGCCAAACTGAGCAGGGAGACGGYGGCTACCGTCACCAGGAAGAGGACGAGCAGGCTTCGTCCAGCTCGTTTCGAAAGTGTGAGCACCATAGCGTTCGCCTTAGGCCCTTTCCATAGTGGTGCATGGAATGTCGTGTGATGTGCAGATGCGCGCACTGACCGTGGGTTTCGGCTGCGGTACGCGTGTTGTGGATGCGTGTGGCCTCTCCGAGTCGCTCCGGATGGGTGACTGTAGACCGTCAGGTGTCCCGCTTGCCGATGCGCGTGCGATCGAGATTCAGGGCGCAGCGAGTGGGTGGCTAGCCTGTCGTTGCACCAGGTCCTTCTCGAAATTGGTTCGCCTGAGGGTCTCCGTTCACTAAGTATACTAAGTCTTAGAAGACAACTTGCAAGCATCAATTTTTCGATGTGGGCGAACCCGGGCTGCCGATCGTGATCGGCAGGCCGGCGCCCGGTGTGGGTGAGGCATTGCGTCGGTCGACGGAGCCCGGTTGGTGGATGGTGTCTGATTTCGGTAATCGGGGTGGGTTTCGACAGGATTTGTAGTTCATCGACCTTTGGCTGCAACAACATTGGCGCGGTAAGGTCCGACTGACTCGCATCGAAACGCCGCGGCCTGAGAAGCTTGTGGGCCCCTCACTCTGCTGATAGGTGGAAACTATGTCGACGATCAGGCTGGGCAACGCTCTGATTGACCGTGTGGCGGAGCAGTCGCTACCGGTTTCACTCGGTCTGCTCACCGATGACGGAGAGTTTCTCTCTCGCCGAATCGCTCAACTGCCCGACGGCTTCCTGGACGAGGAGTCGGTGACCTTCCAGTTCTCGAGCCACAGTTGGGTGGTGAGAGTTGACGGTCTCACCGTGCTCGTCGATCCCTGTACCGGCAACGGCCGCGAAGGGCGGGGCCTCTATTTCGATGGCCTGAACGTGCCGTTTCTGGAGCGACTTGCCCAGTCGGGGGTGTCGGTCGATGCCGTTGACGTCGTGTTCTGCACCCACCTTCATCACGATCACTGTGGCTGGAACACGGTGCAGGTCGATGGTGCGTGGGTGCCGACGTTTCCCAACGCGACCTACCTGCTCGTCGACGAGGAGTACCGGCGGTGGGACACGTCCAGTTCGGATGTGCACCCCAACGAGTTCAACCCCAACACTTTTGACGAGTGCGTGCGCCCGATCGTCGACGCGGGTCTGGCCAAGGTCGTATCTGCACCGTATGCACTCTCGTCGGGTCTGACCATCGAACCTGCGCCGGGTCACACGGTGGGTCACGCGTTGATGCGTCTCGAGTCGGAGGGAATGTTCGCCTACTTCAGCGGCGACGCGTTTCATCATCCGGTCCAGCTGACTCGACCGGAACTCCATCTGCCCGGATGCGATGACTTGGCAACCGCGATCGTCACCCGGCAGGATCTGGTGAGGCGGGCGCTGGACGAGGGCGCTTTCCTGTTCCCGGCCCATTTTCCCGCGCCGCACTACGGTCACCTGTCCATTGACGGAGGCGAGGTGTGCTTCGTGCCCGGCGGTGCTCCGGATGCCGACCACGAACAGGCCGTGTGTCGCAGGTCCGGTGTCAACGCGACCGATTGATCGCATCAGGCCGGGTATTGCATTGTGTGCGAGGACCTCCGGACGGTGAACGATCGCGACATCGTCCACCGCACCCGGAGGCAAATCTTCGGTCGAGTCCGCTCAGCCCTGGAACATCGACAGTGGCACGCGTCCGACGATTCCGTCGAGTTCGCCGCCGGTTCGGCCGTCCGCCCAGGTGAGATAGACGTAGTCGCCCCTGAAGAGTATCCGCGAGAACTCGTCGCCGCCACTGGAGGAGTAGTGGAAGCCGAAGGGCTGCGGCGCATGGTTGACCTGCACCGCCGGGCTGAATGTCTGGCCACCGTCGAATGAGACGGTCGCAAAAGCGTTGACCATGTCGTTGCCCAGCATCCGCCACATCACGCCCAACCGACCGTCGGGACCGTACTCGATCCACGGCTTCGCCGCACCTGCGGCGGGGATCGTGGTCGGCCCGGCCCACGTGGTGCCGGAATCAGCGGTGACGTAGACCGCGAAGTCGTTGCCGTCGGGCAGCATGACGGCGAAGCGGCCGTGCGCGGTGGGGTCTGCCGTCACCCAGGGGATCGGGTCGGTCGCGGTCCGCCCGACGCTGTCGGGGAAGGCCACGCCATGTGGCAGTCGTGCTGGATCGCCGTCGCTGTCCGTCACCGGGTGCGATGTGAAGGTTGCCCCGTCGTCGGTGCTGGCGAGGAACCGCACCTCCCCGGGGACGACGACGTTGTTCTCCACCGCAAGGGCTGTCGCTGTCGCGAGGACGCCATCATGCGCCGCGATCTGGTTGCCGAACGCCTGCGAGGGCAGCGCCGCCATCGGACCCCAGGTCAGGCCATTGTCAGAGCTGACGGAGACCTGATGCGGGCTCGGGCCGCTGGGGCCGCCTACGACGTCGATCCTGTTGGTGGCGTCGTCGATCCTCAGCCGCGGTGTGGTGGCGCGGAAGACGGTCGTGTCGACTGGCGCCGACCAGGTCTTTCCACCGTCGTTCGACCGTGCGACCCCGACACGACCCGCTCCCTCCGGGCAGGCACCGGACCGGTCGTCGGTGCCCGGGCAACCGAGCCGGTTGAATGCGGTGAAGAAGGTGCCGGTTGAGTCGACTGCCACGTTGGGGTCGCCACAGAACGGCCGGTCCCCATTCGGGAACTCCGTCTCTGTCCAACTCTTACCGCCGTCATTGGACTGGCCCACAGGGAGCATAGGGGTCCGGGATCGGCAAAGCAATAGTAAGGACCCCCGCATCTCAAGTGGCACTTGCCTATTCCGGGATTCTGGCACTGCGTGTCGTCGACATGCGCATGGCGGACGGTCTCGGAAGGTCAGGGAAGCCGGCCGACCGTCGCGGGGTCGACAGGACTCGGGGCGTCGATCGATCCGCCATTCCACACACCGGAATCGCCTGACGCGGCCTCGCGTCACAGTCTCTACGGTGAACTCTGAAAGGTTAGTCTTGCCAACGCTGACCTAGCAAACTATGTTATCTAAGTAACAGAACGAAGGTACTCAAGCCTTCGTCTCGTTACGAGCGTGCGCCGGGATACCTCGGTCGCGAGGAGTGTTCATGCTGAAGACGCGGTTCACTGCAGCAGTCGGTGTCGAATTCCCCGCCGTGCGAGGCGCCGCGATGCCTCCGGGGTCGCGCGCGACTCGTCGGCCGATTCCTTGCCGTCTTCGCCCTCAACCAGGTCGGCGATCACCTGCGCCTGCGGTTCGACCGCACCTTGCAGAACTGATCTGACCGAAACCTCCCCTGTGTCAAATTCTTTCACCCTCGAACCATGAAAGGCCCCCCGTGATTTCGAAAAGACGTGCGCTCGTGGCCGGCGCTGCCGCCGCCATGCTCATGCTCAGCGCGTGTAGCAGCGGAAACTCAACCGACTCTGCAAGCGCCGGCGGCCCCTCCGGCGACGCGGTCAGCGGCGGAACCGGCCTGATCATCGAACAGGCCGAACCCCGCAGCCTCGATCCCGCGCTCATCTCCAACTCCTGGGCMAACTCCCCGGTGCTGGGCAACGCGCTCTACGGCACCTTGATGATCGACAATCCGGAAACCGGTGGCATCGACTTCAAGCTGGCGGAGGACTTCTCGTCCGCCGACGCGGGCAAGACYTTCACTCTCAGAGTGCGGGACGGTGTTCAGTTCTCCGACGGCAGCCCGTTCGACGCCGCGGCCGTGAAGTTCGGCTGGGACCGCATCAAAGACCGCGCAACCGCCTCACCGGACATCACGCAGGCGTCGTTGATCGACAGCAGTCAGGTCATCGATGATCGGACCCTGCGGGTGACGCTGGTCGAGCCGGTGCCGAACTTCGCCAACGCTATTTTGCAGACGGGTATGAACTGGATCGCCTCCCCGGCGTCGTTGCAGGCCGGCCAGCAGTCCATCGACTCCAATCCGATCGGTGCCGGGCCGTTCACGTTGGAGCAGTGGTCGCGTCAGGACGTCATCAAGCTGACCCGGAACGACAAGTACTACGACGCGCCGCGCCCGTATCTGGACAAGCTCGAGATCCGCGCGATCGGTGATGCCGATCAGCGATACAACACCCTCGTCAGCGGCGGAGCCGACCTCGCCCTCGAAGGTGTGTGGTCGAACATCGACAAGGCGAAGAACGCCGGACTGCAGAACGCGGTCGTTCCGCTCGGCGGCGGCACCACGATGGTGCTGAACAGCACGAAGGCGCCGTTCGACGACGCGCGTGCCCGTAAGGCCTTCGCGCTCGCACTCGATCTCGACGGCATCAACAACGCGGTCTACGGCGGTGCCGCCAAGCTGCCGCACACGTTGTTCGACAAGTCCTCGCCGTTCTACAAAGACATCCCGCTGGCCGACGAGGACCGAGCCGAGGCGCAGCGCCTCCTCGACGAGCTGGCCGCAGAGGGCAAGCCGCTGAATTTCACGATGTCGTTGTACCCGTCGGGCAAGGCTCTGGGCGAGGCGATTCAGACGCAGCTCAGTACGTTGAACAACGTCAAGGTCGATGTCCGGACAATCGATCTCGCTCAGGTGGGGCAGATCATGGCCAAGAAGGACTACGACACTTTGGTGAGCACAGTAGCCTTCTCCGATCCCGAACCGCGCCTGTGGTCCTCGCTCCACAGCGCCTCCGCCGGCAACACCAGTGGCATCAAGGATCCCGAGATGGATGCAGCGCTGGAGGCGGGCCGCATGGCTACCGATCCAGCGGAACGTACAGAGGCGTACGAGACTGTTCAGAAGCGCCTTGCCGAACTCAACCCCGTCATCTTCTACACCCGCGCTGCGCCTGGTGTCATCGCCAACGGCAACGTCGGTGGAATTCAGCAGTACGGGATGGGGTCGGTGCTCCCCGAGACGCTCTGGATCCAGAAGTAGGAAGAGGAGAATCGCGCACCTGTCCCCGATTCTTCGCAAGACGTCTGCACGAATCGCCATTTCACGACCGACGGTCCGGGCCCATCGCCCGGACCGTCGGCTTCGGGCTTTCAGGGTGCAGTGAAGGTCAGTGCGCGCCATTCGAAATGCCACTGCAGACCATCGTCGCGGACGAGAACCTTCGTACCGACCAACCTGACGCCTGGTCAGTGGGTCCGTAGGCAGGGAGCGGAACATGCGGCTCGTTGGTCTTGTTCGGTCATGACTAGATGGCACGATACGGCCGTAATCTATTACTGCACCATCGGTTACAGGTCCTGGTCGAACCGAAAGTGGGGACAACGAACTGTTGATTTGAATGACCGGTCGAGATATGTTTGCAGTCACATTCGGTACGGCAAGGATGTCGGAGTTGAGTCGCTTTCGACTGCCGGAAGTCCACTTCCACAGGCAGGGCCACGCCTGTGGAAACAGTTGCGTATGGGATATGCGGAGATCGCCGCGCTCGCGACTCTCGATCGGCCGAAAGATCACGAGGAGAGACATGAAGATTGTCATTGACGAGGAGAAGTGCGTCGCTGCCGGACAGTGTGTCAGTGCAGCGGGGGAGGTGTTCGACCAGCGTGACGAGGACGGAATCGTCGTGCTGCTGAACCCGTCTCCGCCGGCAGAGTTGGCGGACGACGTCCGTCGGGCAGCAGCGGTGTGTCCGGCTCTCGCCATTGTCATCGAGGAATAGCGTGGCTCCGTGATCGCCATGCGTAGAAGACTACAGATAGAGGACACACATGAATGAGACCGCCAAGGCTACGGAGATTGTCGAATTTCCGATGGCCAGGTCGGGCGAGTGCCCGTTTGCGCCGCCTCCGGGGCTGCTCGAACTGCACAAGGAAGACAAGCCGATTCGTCGGGTCAGGACCTGGGACGGCAACACGCCCTGGCTCGTGACCGGTCATGCAGCGCAGCGCGAGATCCTGACCGACCCGCGGGTGAGCTCGAACGTGTGGCGCCCGGGGTACCCGCACACGACGGTGGCCATGCAGGCACATGCCGGCCAGTCGCTTCCGTCGATCAACAATACTGACGGCCCCGACCACGCCCACTGGCGGCGGATGCTGACGAGTTCCTTCACTCGTCGTCGGATGGAGAAGCTCAGGCCTGCGATTCAGCAGATCACCGACGACCTCATCGACCAGATGCTGGCCGGCCCCAACCCGACCGAACTGAACGAGGCACTGTCGCTTCCGTTGCCGTCGCTGATGATCTGCGAACTCCTCGGGGTACCGTACGCGGACCACGACTTCTTTCAGGAGCACGCCGGCGTCACCAACGCACTGAACAAGACCCCGGAGCAATCCGCCGAGACTTCCGCAACACTTCGTCGATACATCGCGGGTCTCATCGATGCGAAGATGGCGAATCCCGTCGAGGACGTCCTGTCCGACCTGGGGACACGCGTGAAGGACGCCGAGCTGACGCTCGACGAGGCCTCTCGCCTCGGGCACATCCTGCTCGTCGCCGGCCATGACACCAGTGCCAACATGATCACTCTGGGTACGGGTTTGCTGTTGCAGAACGATGAGCAGCTCGCCCTGCTTCGTGAGCGATCCGACGATTCGAAGTTCGTGGCGAACGCTGTCGAGGAACTGTTGCGGTACTTGACGATTCCGCACCTGATGGCGAAAAGAGCGGTGATCGAAGACATCGAGTTCGAAGGCGAAACCATCCGCGCGGGTGAGGGACTGATCGTGTCCCTTCCCGCAGGGAACTGGGATCCAGAGGCGTTCCCCAACCCCGAGAAGGTGGATCTGGCCCGCCCGGCGGCGCACCACATCACCTTTGGTTGGGGCCCGCATCAGTGCATCGGACAGCAGCTGGCGCGCATCGAGCTGCACGTCGTCTTCAGCACGCTCTTCCGTCGTATCCCGACGCTGCGGCTCGACGCCGACATCTCCGAGCTGAA
>NZ_JBFUHV010000259.1:0-8881 GCF_056402215.1 Rhodococcus sp. P4_B6
CACTCCCCTGTCGATCCTCCGGTACACCAAGCGGGCCATCACCCGTGCCTACGACGCGATGGGGCTGACCAGCGCGGTCGAGTCGAATCTCGATATCGCCGCGGTGTTGAACTCGGCCGAAACTCCCGAGCGTGCCGAGTTCACCGAGCTCGTCGCGTCCAAGGGACTCGGGGCCGCCCTGGCGTGGCGGGACGAACGGTACGGCGCCGTCGAGCAGTAACAGTTCCGGCGCCGGTTGCGCGAGAACTCTCTTCTCACGCAACCGGTGTCCGAAATCTGATCCCCGCCGACGCGCCTCTCCGATTGAAGGGGCCGGGGGGTCGGGGGGGGATAGCACCCGATCAATAGTTTGATGATTCTACGAATATGAATATATAGGAGATGATCGTGACCGAACTGATGGAGCGCCAGTCCGTTGCCGACCCAACCACCGACGCGGTGGAGCCGGGAACGCTGCCCCCACTCGGCGTGGTTCCCAAGAGCATGCACGCGCAGGTCGTGCGCCCGGAGCGGTACGGCGATCCCGCCACCGCGTTCGTCCACGAGGTCGTCGACACCCCGCAGCTCGGTACCGGTGAAGTGCTGATCGCCGTGATGGCGGCCGGCGTCAACTACAACAACGTCTGGGCAGCCCGCGGCTACCCGGTAGATCAGGTCGCGACCCGGCAGCGACGGGGCGAGACCGAGGACTTCCACGTCGGCGGGTCGGACGCCTCGGGCATCGTCTACGCCGTCGGTGAAGGGGTCAGCGGCATCAGCATCGGCGACGAGGTCGTCGTCCATCCGGGAGTGTGGGACGAGGACGACCCGTGGATCACCTCCGGACGCGACCAGATGATCGCACCCAGTGCGAAGATCTGGGGCTACGACACCAACTACGGCTCGTTCGGGCAGTTCGCCCGCGCTCAAGCACACCAAATACTCCCCAAAGCGGCACACCTGAGCTGGGCCGAAGCGGCTGCACCCACCCTGGTCGGCACGACCGCCTACCGGATGCTGCACGGCTGGCAGGGCAACACCGTCACCGAGGGCGACCTGGTGTTGGTGTGGGGTGGCTCCGGCGGACTCGGAACCCAGGCCTGCCAGCTCGTCCGCGAAGCCGGCGGCCGGGCGGTTGCCGTGGTATCGGACGACGAACGCGGCTCCTACGCGATGAAGTACGGGGCCATCGGCTACATCAACCGCCGCGAATTCGATCACTGGGGAATCCCGCCGTTGGTCGACGACGCCAAAGGCCAGAAGATGTGGACCGCCAGCGCCCGCGCGTTCGGCAAGAAGATCTGGGAAATCGCCGGCAACCGAGAAGACCCGGCGATCGTGTTCGAGCACCCCGGCGCCTCAACCATTCCGACCAGCATCTTCGTGTGCCAACCGGGCGGCATGGTCGCCATCTGCGCCGGAACCACCGGCTTCGACGCCATGGTGGACCTGCGATACCACTGGACCCGCCAGAAGCGACTGCAGGGCTCGCACGGCACCAACGA
Source organism: Rhodococcus sp. P4_B6 (assembly GCF_056402215.1). Classification (NCBI taxonomy): domain Bacteria; kingdom Bacillati; phylum Actinomycetota; class Actinomycetes; order Mycobacteriales; family Nocardiaceae; genus Rhodococcus; species Rhodococcus sp. P4_B6. Next base: position 1,485 of record NZ_JBFUHV010000259.1, read on the forward strand.
CGCCCAGGCGATCGCCTACAACCAGCTGGTCGTCGACGGGAAGATCGACCCGGTCGTCGGCCGCGTCCTGCCCATGGCCGACATTCCGCTCGCCCACGCCCAGATGGGCCGCGGCGAGGAGGTCTTCGGCAACACGGTCCACCTCATCGGTGCCACAACCCCCGACGAGGGTCGCCGAGCCTGACTACCCGCAACGGCACAGCAGAACCACAAGCAAAGGTGCACAAAATGTCCCGAGCATGGAAAGTCCGTCAGTACGGTGAGCCCTCGTCCGTCCTCCGTCTGGAAGCGGCAACCGTACCCACCCCCGGCCACGGGCAGGTGCGGCTTCGAGTGGCCGCCACCTCGTGCAACTTCGCCGACGTTCTGCTGTGCCGGGGCGAATATCAACAGAAGCCGGACCCGCCGTTCACCCCGGGCCTCGAGGTGTGCGGCTGGGTGGACGACATCGGTGGCGGAGTCGACCCCATGTTGCTCGCCTCGCGGGTCGTCGGCCAGCCGATCCTGCCTCATGGCGGCTTCGCCGACGTTGCCCTGCTGAACGCGGACGAGGTCTACATCGTTCCCCGCGCCATCGACGACAGTGTCGCGGCAACCTTGAATCTGACCTATCTGACCGCTTGGCTGGGCCTGCACCGACGGGCGTCGATCAAGTCCGGTGACACCATCGTGATCACCGCCGCTGCGGGTGGTGTCGGCTCGGCGGCCGTGCAGGTCGCCCGAGCGGCAGGCGCGACCGTGATTGCGATCGTGTCCGGTGCAGACAAAGCCGCCACCGCCTCCCGTCTCGGAGCCGACGTGGTCATCGACCGATCCGACGGCGACGTGATCGAACAGGTGAAGGCCGCCGCACCGGACGGCGCCGACATCGTCTTCGACTCGGTCGGCGGCAAGGCCTACGAGCAGGCAACGAAATACATTGCCTTCGAAGGACGCATCGTGGTCATCGGATTCGCCAGCGGCTACATTCCACGTCCGCACCTCAACCATGCGTTAGTGAAGAACTACACCATCACCGGCCTGCACTGGTCGTTGTACCGCAAACACCGACCGGACCTCGTACACATCGCCCAAGCAGCCATCTTCGAGATGGCCGCCGCCGGCCTGATCGATCCGCTGGTCACCGCCCGATTAGGCCTCGAAGATGTACCCACAGCCCTCGAGCAGCTCGCCCACGGACGCACCCAAGGAAAGACAGTCATCACCGTCTGACGTCGTCCGTCACCCATCGCAGAAACCAAGAAGAAACAGGAGTGCGGCATATGACCTCCATGGTCGAAGAAGCCCCGTCGTTCGACGGCAACTGGGGCGAGTACGAACACCTCCGCGTCGAACGCCGCGGTCAGGTAGCGCTGATCACGCTCGACCGCCCGAAAGCGCTCAACGCCCTATGTGATGCTCTCACCATCGAACTGACCCACGCGCTCGATGCCACCGAGGCCGACGACAGCATCGGTGCCGTTGTATTGACCGGCAGCGCCAAGGCCTTCGCGGCGGGCGCCGATATCGCCGAGATGCAGCCGAAATCGTTCACCGACGTCTACCTCGAAGACTTCATCACCGCCAGCTGGGAACGCGCCTCGACCACCCGTAAGCCCATCATCGCCGCGGTCGCCGGATACGCCCTCGGCGGCGGCGCCGAACTCGCAATGAGCTGCGACCTGATCATCGCCGCGGACACCGCCAAATTCGGCCAGCCCGAAATCACCATCGGGATCCTTCCCGGCGCCGGCGGCACCCAACGCCTGACCCGGGCGGTCGGCAAGTCCAAGGCCATGGACATGGTCCTGACCGGCCGCACCATCGACGCCGAGGAAGCGGAGAAGATCGGCCTCGTCGCCCGCATCGTCCCCGCCGACACCCTCATCGACGAGGCAATCGCCATCGCGCAGCAGATCGCCGGATTCTCCCGACCCTCGGTCCTGATGGCCAAAGAGGCCGTGAACTCCGCCTTCGAGACCCCCCTGGCAGAGGGCCTGCGGTTCGAGCGTCGCCTGTTCCACGCCGCCTTCGCCACCGACGGCCAGACCGAAGGCATGACCGCCTTCCTCGACAAGCGCAAGCCACACTTCACCAACCGTTGAGAAAGCGAGATCTGCACATGGCTTCACCAATCGCACTCCCGCGGATCATGCGGATCGGCGGCGGCGCCGTCGCCGAGATCGGCGAGGTGGTCTCGAGCCTCGGGCTCACCCGCCCGCTGGTGGTCACCGATTCGTTCCTCGTCGGCACCGGCGCCGCGGAACAGATGATCAAGACCCTCGAGTCCACCGGTCTGTCGCCGCGCCTGTTCGCCGACACCGTCCCGGATCCGACGACCGACTCCCTCGACGCCGGACTGGCCGCGATCGCCGAGCACGACTGCGACTCGGTCATCGGGTTCGGCGGCGGCAGCCCGATGGACACCGCCAAGGCCCTGGGAATCCTCGGCCGCCAGGGCGGGCAGATGCGCGACTACAAGGCCCCCCGCAACAACACCGGGCCGGCCCTGCCGGTCATCGCCGTCCCCACCACCGCCGGAAGCGGCTCGGAGGCAACCCAGTTCACCGTCATCACCGACAGCGTCTCCGACGAGAAGATGCTTTGCCCTGGCCTGGCGTTCCTGCCGATCGCCGCGGTCATCGACTACGAGCTGACCGTGTCGATGCCGCCGCGGCTGACCGCCGACACCGGCGTCGACGCCCTCACCCATGCCATCGAGGCGTACGTCAGCAAGAAGGCGAACCCCTTCGCCGACAGCCTCGCGCTGACCGCGATCGGCACCATCGGCCGGGTCCTGCGCCGCGCCTACACCGACGGCTCCGACGCCGAGGCCCGTGAGCAGATGATGCTCGCCGCAACCCAAGCCGGGATCGCGTTCTCCAACTCCTCCGTCGCCCTGGTGCACGGGATGAGCCGGCCGATCGGCGCCCACTTCCACGTCGCTCACGGACTATCGAATGCCATGCTCTTCCCCGCTGTCACGGCGTTCTCGGTCCGCGCCGCGGAATCCCGGTACGCCGACTGCGCCCGCGCCCTCGGAGTCGCCACCACCGGCGACGACAACACCACCGCCGCGAACAACCTCGTCGACGCGCTGCGCGAGTTGTGCCGCGACGTGGCTGTGCCCACGCCCAAGGCATACGGCATCGACAAGGCCCGCTGGGACGAACTGATCCCGCTCATGGCCGAACAGGCCCTGGGCTCCGGGTCACCGACCAACAACCCGCTGGTCCCGACCGATGCCGAGATCCGCGACCTCTACGCCCAGATCTACGGCTGAAAACCTCTTCAGGAGAACCCTTCACATGACTGCCACCATTCCCACCCCGGCGACCGGCACCGCCACCTCCGCTGCGCCCGTCGACATCGACCACTACATCGCCGGCCACATCGACGCCCGCGCCGCCGCAACCCGCGCCGACGTCTACAACCCCGCCACCGGGCAGATCACCGGCAAGGTCGCGATGGCCACCACCGCCGATGTCGATGCCGCGGTCGCCGCGGCGGCCGCGTCCTTCCCCGCCTGGTCGGCCACTCCCGCGCACATCCGGGCCCGCATCCTGTTCCGATTCCGCGACCTCGTCGAACAGCACTCAGACCGGCTCGCCGCCATCATCACCGCCGAGCACGGCAAAGTGCACTCCGACGCCAACGGTGAAGTGACCCGCGGCCTCGAGGTCGTCGAATTCGCCTGCGGAATCCCACAGCAACTCAAGGGCGAGTTCTCCGAAAACGTCGGCCGCGCCGTCGACGGAGTCACCTTCCGCCAGCCCCTCGGCGTCGTCGCCGGCATCTCCCCGTTCAACTTCCCCGCGATGGTCCCGATGTGGATGTTCCCCGTCGCCCTCGCCTGCGGGAACACGTTCGTGATGAAGCCGTCGGAGAAGGACCCCACCCTCAGCGTCGAACTCGCGAAGCTGCTGACCAAGGCCGGCCTGCCGGACGGGGTGTTCAACGTCGTGCACGGCGACAAGGTCGCGGTCGACGCCCTCCTGACCCACGATCATGTCGAGGCGATCAGCTTCGTCGGCTCCACCCCGATCGCGGAGTACATCCACACCACCGCCTCCGCGCAGGGCAAGCGCGTCCAGGCCCTCGGCGGCGCGAAGAACCACATGGTGATCATGCCCGACGCCGACCTCGACCAGGCCGTCTCCGCCCTCATGGGCGCCGCCTACGGCTCCGCCGGAGAGCGGTGCATGGCCATCTCTGTCGCCGTCCCGGTCGGCGAGGACACCGCCAACGCCCTGCGCGATCGTCTCGTCGCCGCTCTCGCCGATCTGAAGGTCGGCCCCGGTACCGACCCCGACGTGGAGATGGGCCCGCTGGTGACCGGGGTGCACCGCGACAAGGTCGCCTCCTACATCGACCTCGGCGTCGAGGAAGGCGCCGAACTCGTCGTCGACGGACGGCAGAACATCCCGGCAACTGGGGCGGAGGGGTTCTTCCTCGGCGGCACCCTCTTCGACGACGTCACCCCGACCATGCGGATCTACCTCGAGGAGATCTTCGGACCGGTCCTGTCCATCGTGCGCGCCGAATCCTTCGAGAAGGCCCTCCAGTTGGTCAACGATCATGAATTCGGTAACGGCACCGCCATCTTCACCGCCGACGGCAACACCGCCCGCACCTACCTCCACCAGGTCAAGGCCGGCATGGTCGGCATCAACGTCCCGATCCCGGTGCCGATGGCCTTCCACTCCTTCGGCGGCTGGAAACGGTCCCTTTTCGGTGACCACCACATCCACGGACCCGAAGGCGTGCGGTTCTACACCCGCAACAAGACCGCCACCACCCGCTGGCCCAACGACACCCAGACCCGCACCGACTTCTCCATGCCCACCCATGAGTGAGGTCCGATTCGGGCGGTGCGGATACACCCTCACGCATGAGCGCACCACAGTTCAGCCCGAGCAAAGCACCATCGTCCCCGACGACGGCGACGAGATCCGGTTCCACCACCAGGGTCCGGTCGCTCGAATCGTTCTCAATCGCCCGAAGGCGTTGAACGCGCTGACCACATCGATGATCGCTCAGCTCCATCGCGCCCTCGACGAGTGGGAAGAGAATCCGGGGACCGCTGTGGTTCTGGAGAGTTCGAGCCCGAAGGCGTTCTGCGCCGGTGGTGACATACGTCAGATCCGCCAGAACACTGTCGCCGGTGTATACGGCGACAGCGACGACTTCTTCGCCTCCGAGTACCGCCTCAACGCCCGGATCGCGGAACTCACAACCCCCTTGGTCTCACTGATCGACGGGGTCTGCATGGGCGGCGGAATGGGATTGTCCGTGCATGGTGCGTTCCGTGTCGTCAGCGACAAGGCGGTGCTGGCGATGCCCGAAACCGCGATTGGGTTCTTCCCGGATGTCGGCGGTAGCTATTTCCTGTCCCGACTTCCGGGTGCGCTCGGGATGTACCTCGGGTTGACGGGCTACCGTCTCGATGCTGCCGATGCCGTGTACACCGGGCTGGCCACGCACCGGGTTACCGACGTGGCCTTCGTGGTGTCAGCGCTGGAGGAAAACCCGCAGACGCCGGTCGATGAGGTGCTGCGCTCACTGCCTCCCGCAGCCCCGACTGCCACCAGCCGGTTGGCCGAACACCGATGCGAGATCGATTGGTGCTTCAGCGCACCGAGCGTGTCCGAGATCCACTCCCGCCTGCGTGATCATCACAGCTCATGGTCACGGGAAACTCTCGCGGTACTCGATTCGGCCTCCCCGCAGAGCTTGGAGGTGACGTTCGCGGTGTTGACCGCGGGCAAACAACGGAACCTGCGGCGCTGTTTGAAGATGGAGCTGGACGTCGCCACCCATCTCGCCCGCACCCCCGACTTCGTCGAAGGCGTCCGTGCGGGTTTGGTCGACAAGGATCGATCCCCCGTTTGGGGAGAATCGCTGTTCGGCGGGTTCGACGCCGGTGGGTCGAGCGTATGGCACCGTCTACCGTAGCCTGCTGGGACGCCGCGGGATGCGTGCTCTGGGGGATGCGGCGATGTCTCCCAGAGTGATCCACGTGGTTGCCGCTGGTGCGGGACTCGTCCTGGCCGGCGTTCTGACGCTTGTCCTCGTCCGAGTGGAGGATCCCACCTCCGGACACTGGCCAGCCCTCGACCTCACTCTCCGCGCGGTGGCCTTGATGTGCGGCGCTTCCCTGCTCGCCGGTGGGGTGCTGTGCTGCGTGTGGGCGCGCCCGTTGTCCTGCTACGTCGACGACGACATTCCGCGATCGTGACTCCCCAACTTCGCGGGAACCGCGACACCGAATGTGGTTGTCCCACCATATTTTCGATCATTTGTTGGGCATATTCGGTGTCGAGAACTTGGGCGTTGTCCCAGCGACCGTCGATGTGATCTGATTCTCACAACCAATACTTCGAGAGATTTAGGATTATAAAAATGATTCCTGCGCCTCCGCCCAGCACCCCTCCGGACAACCCTCGACCGACCTTGTCATGGACCAAACGCGTGATCTGCACGATCCTCGTAGCCACACCGGTCGCGCTCGCACTGTCCGTTCCGCTGTATCAGCACACCGAACCAACCCTCGGCGGATTGCCATTCTTCTACTGGTTCCAGATGACCATGGCGATCGCCGCCGCCTGCGGATGTGGCGCCACCTACTACATCGCCTTCCGCAACGAACCTGAAATCAGGGACGCACAATGACCTTCAACGGCGTCACCTTCGGTGTGTTCATGGTCCTGTTCGTACTGGTTACCGGAATGGGCTTCGTCGCCAGCCGATGGCGCCGAGCCAAGAACGAACACCAACTCGACGAATGGGCCCTCGGCGGCCGCGGCTTCGGCGGATTCATCACCTGGTTTCTTCTCGGCGGAGACCTGTACTCCGCCTACACCTTGATCGCTGTACCCGCAGCGATCTTCAGCATCGGCGCCTTCGGCTTCTACGCGGTGCCCAACGCGGTCGTCCTCTACTCGCTGGGCTTCCTATTCCTGCCCCGTCTAGTTCGGCTGGCCCACGAGAAGGGCTATGTGACGCTGACCGACTTCGTCAACGACCGCTTCAAATCACAAGCCCTCGGCCTGGCGATCACCCTCACCGGACTGCTGGCCACCCTGCCCTACCTCGCACTGCAGCTCGTCGGCCTCGAGGTCGTCTTCGCATCCATGGGTATCCAAGCGGGCCCGACCGCCAGCTGGATCGTGCGCGACCTCCCCCTGTTCATCGCGTTCGGAGTCCTCGCGGCATACACCTACTCCTCGGGTATACGCGCGCCGGCACTGATCGCGTTCCTCAAGGACGGGCTGACCTACATCGTGGTCATCGTCGCCGTCATCGTCATCCCGATCAAACTCGGCGGCTTCGGGCAGATCTTCGCCGACGCCGGCGCCGCAATCGCCGAACGCACCAACTCCCCCGACCCGGAAGCGGCGACGATCAGCGTCAACGCC
>NZ_JBFUHV010000260.1:0-8851 GCF_056402215.1 Rhodococcus sp. P4_B6
GGGGTGAGTCTTGCGACTCACCCCGACGCGGCGTATCTGTTCCGGCACCCACACCGTCACGGCAAACGAGGTCAGAGGCGGACACCCTCGGCTGCGAATGTGCCGCGTGCCAGCGCCAAGGCCGCCTGCGCGCCTTCGTGAAGCAGCTCGTAGTCCGCGGCGAGAGCGACGGTCCGGATTCCGTTCTCGGCGCACGCCGTCGTCATTTCCTGACTTCCCCCGTAGGCGGCGACGTCCAGTCCGTGGCGGGTGCACGCCTCCACGATTGTGCGAACGGCATCGAAAACAGCTCCCCCCAGGACGTCCGAGGCGGAACCGGCCAGCGACAGGGTGAGGTCTGCCGTGCCGATCAGGATCCCGTCCAGTCCGGGCGTCGCGCAGATCGCTTCGGCTTCGGCCAGGCCGTTCGTGTCCTCGATCATCAGGTAGACCCGCTGGCGGGGCGCCGAGGCCGGGCGCAACGCTGCCCGAACCGGTCCCCACGAGCGGTGTCCCTCGGGGGCGTAGCGGCAGAAACCGACCGCCTCACGTGCTTGGGCGGCCGACCCGATCTGTGGGACGACGACGACGTCGGCGCCCATGTCGAGCGCCCAGTTGGCTTGTGCGTAGTTCGTCGCCTGCGTCCGCACCCAGGCCTCGACGCCAGCACCCTGCACCGCCGAGAGCAGGGGCACGACGGAGTCGGTTCCCAGTGCGCCGTGCTGCAAATCGATCACGGCCCAATCGAATCCAGTCCGAACCATCAGTTCGGCAGCGAAGACGGAGTCGAGCGTCAGCCACGCTCCGAGTGACGGCGCGGTCGAGGTCGAGGTCATTGCGGGGTACTCCATTCGGGGATCTGCGGGCGGCGGTCGGTGAACGCCGCCGGTCACTTCTGGGGTGTCGGTGGAATCAGCACAAGCTTTCCGATGTGCTTCTTGGCGAGGAAATCCTCCTGCGCACGAACGATGTCGGACAACGGATAGGTGGCCGAGACGACCGGACGGATTTCATTCCGCTCGATGTATCCGACGAGGTTCTCGAACACGGCGTCGTCCTGGAAGGTGCACCCGCACAGCGTGAGGTCTCTGAGGTAGACCGTGCGCAGGTCGATCTCGGAGATCGGCCCACCGATGGCACCGGCGATCGTGTAGCGGCCACCCGTGCGCAACACGTCGAGCAGTTGAGGCCACTGCGGTCCGACGACGAGATCGACCACCACATCCACCGAGCCGGCACCGAGCGCGCCGATCAGGTCGACTCCCCGCTCGATGGTCCGATCGGCGCCCTGCGCCTTCACCTCGGACGCCTTGTCGGGCGAGCAGACGGCGATCACCGTGGCGCCGCGGCGTTTGGCGAGTTGCACCGCAGCGAGTCCGACACCGCCCGAGGCGCCGGTGATCAGCACGCGTTCGGCACCGACCGCGGCGCGGTGCAGCATGTTCTCGGCGGTGGAGTAGGCGCACGGTAGCGCCGCGAGTTCGGCATCGCTCCACTCGGAGTCGACCGCGAAGGTTTCCCGGGCCGGAGCCACCGCGTACTGCGCGAAGCCGCCGTCGCATTCGCTGCCGAACGTCCAGCATTCGTACGGGCGGTAGTCGACGTAGCTGCGCAGCATGGTGCGCACGAGGACCCGTTCGCCGATGCGGTCGGGGGAGACGCCGTCACCGACCGCGACGATGCGCCCACACACGTCCGCGCCCTGAATCCGGGGGAATTTCAGGGTCGTGCCCGACCAGCTGGCATCGTCGTCGTCGACGGATTCGAACCCGCTCGCGCCACCAGAGCTCGTGTCGGAGTCGATCGCCTTCGAATACCACCCGATGCGGGTATTGATGTCGGTGTTGTTGATTCCGGCGGCGGCGACCTCGATCAGCACCTCACCCCGATCTGGTCGGGGGACGGCGACGTCGGTGCGGTACTCGAGTTTGTCGAGTCCCCCGTGGCCGGTCAGGAGAACTGCGGTCATGTGTTCCGGCAGCAAGGTTGGCTCCTTCGGATTTCGATCGGATGTGTTCGTGGGCCGGTGTATCCCGGTCACACCGGCGCGGCGAGCGGTTCGCGTGCGACGAACGTCTGGGTGAGTTCGCCGATGTCGGTGATGCGGCTGCGCAGCACGTCGCCGGGGCCGAGGAACCGCTGCGGTGTCCGGCCCACCCCGACGCCGGCGGGCGTGCCGGTGAACACCACGTCGCCGGGGTAGAGCTCGAGGGTGTGCGAGAGGTGCTCGATCAGCGCCGGCACCGGGAAGATCATCTGCGCGGTGCGTCCGAACTGGACGAGCTCGCCGTTGATGCGGGTCTCGAGCGTGAGATCGTTCGGATCGGCGAACTCGTCGATCGTCACCAGCGCCGGCCCGATCGGGGCGAACCCTCGATGCGACTTGGCGAGACTGAACTGCGGAACCGGTCCGGCCAACTGTCGCCCGCGGTCGGACAGGTCCTGTCCGACAGACAATCCCGCGACGGACTCCCATGCCCGATCGGCCGGGATGTTGCGGCCACCTCGGCCGATCACGACCACGAGTTCGACCTCCCAGTCCACCGTGTCCGAGGGAAGGGGCACGGTGGTGACCGGGCCGGAGATCGCCGAGGCGAACTTGGTGAAGATCACCGGCGACTCGGGCTGTTCCACACCGGACTCCGCCGCGTGGTCGGCATAGTTCAGGCCGACGGCGAACACCTGGCGCGGCGCCGGCACCGGCGAACCGAGTCGACCCGGGTCGATCCCACCGCGTTGCGCCGGGGTGACCCTGTCTCGGTTGCCCGTGTACCAGGTGACGAACTCCGCCCACCGCTCGTAGATCTTCTGCGGATGGGAGGAAAAATAGCCGTGGCTTTCCCCCTCGACATCGACGAGGCCGCTGCGCGTCGACACCTGGAGGCGGCCATCGAAATTGATCAACCGCACCGGAAACTCTCCCATCGTCTGTGCTGCGTGTTCGATTCCCGCGATCGGAACGGGTGCATGCGGATCGTCACTATTTGAACAGTCCGTTCATTGTGTGTGTTTGACGATAGTGCGGCCCAGGTCACAGCTTGTCAAGGCCGGGACGCGCTCGGCGGGGCCTGGCCGCGGGCCGGTGCGCGGGCGCGCCCGTGTGCATTTCTGTCGAAATCGGTACCTGAGGTGCGCTATCCGGTCGAGCGCCCGCCGTGTGATACCTCGTCGGCCCGGCGCCCGCCCCGGGGTCGGCGCGGGTGGTCGCGGCTGTGACGAGACGGGGTCTTGACGGCCCATGAGGTCCATGTCACAATTTTGAGCGTGACGTTCACTTATTGAACGAATGTGATGTTGGTGGTCGAACTGCTACCGCCGGCACGCGTGCACACTTCATCCCCGCCTTTCCCCGCCCCGGACGGCATTCGCACCGTCCACGTCGGCTGTCATGTCGACGCGCACCAGCAAGGAGTGACCTGGTGACGATTACCAACACGGATTCCGTCGGAGAGTATGAGGACGGACCCGTCGGCACGAAGGCCGATCAAGGTCCGGTCGACAAGAAGCGCTTCCTGGTCAAGCTGACCGGTGTGATCGCCGGTGGCATGTTCATCGACGGCTACATCCTCGGCATCGTCGGCACCGTCATCGGTGCCATCACCCTCGACCTGAATATGTCGCTGTACTGGGAGGGGCTCATCGGCGCCTCCGCGCTCATCGGTATCTTCGTCGGCGGCCCGCTGGGGGGCTGGCTGGCCGACAAACTGGGCCGCAAGCCACTGTTCGCGATCGACCTGGCGATTTTCATCCTCGGATCCGTCCTGCAGTTCTTCGTGGACTCGGCCTGGCAACTGTTCGTCGTCCGGTTGCTGATGGGCATCGCGATCGGCGCCGACTACTCGGTCGGTTGGCCACTGCTTTCCGAATTCGCACCGCGGAGGCTGCGCGGCAAGCTGCTGGCCTACTGTGAGGTCGCCTGGTACGTCGGCTTCATGTTCGCCTTCGTCATCGGTTACGTGATGACCACCGTGTGGTCCCTCGACTGGCGCATCGTGCTCGGCTCGAGCACCGTTCCGGCGGTGATCCTGTTCCTGGCCCGGCTGGGTATGCCCGAGTCACCGCGCTGGCTGATGAACAAGGGCCGCACCGAAGAGGCCACCGAGATCGCCCACGCTTACCTCGAGGACCCGTCCGATGTCGTCGACATCGCCAACGAGGGCACCCGCTCGGGCACGTTCGGGATGCTGTTCTCCCCGGCCTACCGGCGGGCGACGATCTTCATCTCGATCTTCTGGTTCTGTGCGGTGGCACCGTATTTCGCGATCGCCACGTTCGCAGCCAGCGTGCTGGAGGGCTACGGGCTCGGCGACGGACTCGTCGGCGCCATCGGAGTCAACGGCCTCGCCCTGGTCGGTGTCATGGTCTCGGTCCTGCTCATCGAACGCGTCGGCCGCCGGAAGCTGACCATCCCGCAGCAGTGGGTCTGCGCTGTGGTCTTGCTGATCATCGGATTGTGGTCGTCCGCCCCGCCCGCGGTGGTCTTGATCTGCTTCCTGGTGTTCGCGTTCGCCAACGCCATGTCCACCGCGTTGACCGGTGTCTACCCGGGTGAGATCTTCCCGACCGAGATCCGTGGCCTCGGTACGGGTTTCGCGACCGCGTTCAGCCGGGTCGGTGCGGGTCTGGGCACGTTCCTGCTGCCGTGGTCGATGCACAACCTCGGAAGTGGGGTGACGATGGTCATCGCCGCGGGCATCTGCATCGTCGGTGCCGCGGTTTCCCAGGTCCTCGCCCCGGAAACGATGGGCCGCAACCTCAGTGAAACCTCGGCCCCGCGCGGCGGTCGGCCCGTTCGAACCTGACCGATAGCCACAGCACCGGGAACCGGAGTCCGTACCAGGGCTCCGGTTCCCGGTGCTTCACGCGGTGTGGCCGTCGGGCGGGACTATTCGCCTGCCGCGTCCTGCCAGAACACCTCGACGAGGCGCTCGACGATGGCCTGCATCTGCTGGAGCGCTTCGGGGATGCGGTCGCGCCCGAAGCGGTAGCGGGGGCTGTTGAGCGTCAGGATCGCCACCAGACTGCCCGAGGTATCCCGCACCGGCCGGGACAGTGAAATCAGTTCCTCTTCGAGTTCGTTGTCGATGATGCCGAACCCTTGCTCGCGGACCTGGTCGAGTTCCCGGAGCAGAACGGCACGGTCGGTGATGGTGTGGGACGTGTACGCCTCGAGCTTCTCGGGCAGCAGCGCGAGCACCTTGTCCAGCGGCATCTCGGCGAGCAGTACCTTGCCGGTGGAGCTGGCATGCAGCGGATATTGCTGGCCGACCATGTGGGTCGACATGCGGCTCATGATCCCGACCACGTGCGAGCCGGCGGCCTCGGCGATGAGGTCCAGGCCGTCGTGCGAATTCGGCACCGACAGGGTCACCGATTCGTTGAACTTGTCGGCCAACTCCTGCAGCAGCGGTTGGGCGCGAGCGACCAGGCCGGCGTACGGGTCGGCGCGCCGCCCGAGCCGGGCCATTTCCCATCCGAGGATGTAGTTGTTGTCGATCCGGTCGACGAGCCCGGTGCGTTCGAGACTGTAGAGCAGACGGAACGCGGTGGGCCGGGAGATCCCGACCCCCTTCGCGAGCGTGGTCACGGTGGCACCGGTGCGCGGGTGCGCGGCCAACTCCCGTAGCAGCCGAACCGCTTTGGTCACCGACTTGTTCGTCATCTCCGTCGGTTCGGGTACTTCGCTCATGCCACCCCTTCGTCGTGTCGGTGCGCACCACATCCTCGGGTACGCGCTTGCACGACCACTCTACCGCCCCAGCGTTCATATAGTGAACGCTGGGGCGGCAGAGTGTGGGAACTATCGAGCGCACACCGCGCTCCTGGATTGTCAGGACTGGGCGCGGCCCCAGGTGGACGATTGGCCGGCGGAGTTGACCGTGCGGGGGATCGCGAGGGGATTGCGCTCCTGGATCGGTGCGGGCAGGAGCACCTCCGGGGCGTCCTGGTAGGTGACCGGGCGCAGGAATCGGCGGATCGCGGTGGTGCCCACCGAGGTGTGCGAGACCGCGGTGGTGGCGGGGTAGGGGCCGCCGTGGTGCTGGGCGGGGGTGACGGCGACGCCGGTCGGCCAGCCGTTGAACACCAGTCGGCCGGCGCGGGTGGCGGCGATCCGGGTGAGGCTGCGGAGTTGCTCGCGTTCGTCGGGGGTGGGTTCGGTGCGGGTGTGGACGGTGACGGTGAGGGTGCCGTCGACACCGTTCAGGACGCGGTTCACCTCGTCTTCGGTGCCGTATTCGGCGATGATCGCGGCGGGGCCGAAGCTCTCCTCGAGCAGGGTGTCGGCCTGGGCGACCAGCTGTTCGGCGGTGGTGCGCAGCAGTGTCGGGGTGACCTCGGGGACTCCGCTCTCGCCGGTCGATGCGGTGCCCTTGACGAGGACCTCGACGCCGGGTGCTGCGGCGGCCTCCTCGATCCGGTGGTGGTAGCCCTCGGCGATCTTCGCGGTGAGCATCCGCGCCGCGGGCACCTGCTGGGCGAGGGTGGTGATCTGCTCGGTGATCGGCGATCCGGCGGGCACCAGCAGGATGCCGGGCTTGGTGCAGAACTGTCCGGCCCCGAGGGTGAACGAGCCGACGAATCCGGACGCGATCGCCTCGGCACGCTCGTCGAGGGCACCGGCGGTGACGACGGCCGGGTTGACGCTGCCGAGTTCACCGAAGAAGGGGATCGGGTTGGGGCGGGCGGCGGCGATGTCGAACAGGGCGCGGCCGCCGGCGACGGACCCGGTGAAGGCGGCTGCGGCGATCCGCGGGTCCTCGAGGGCGCGGGTGCCGGCCCGGAAACCGCTGATCAGGGCGAACGTGCCGTCGGGGGCGCCGGCGGCGGACAGTGCCCCGGCGACGACGTCGGCGGTGGCGGCGGAGGTGCGGGGGTGGCCGGGATGGGCCTTGAGCACCACCGGGCAGCCGGCGGCCAGCGCGGAGGCGGTGTCGGTGCCGGCGACGGAGAACGCGAAGGGGAAGTTGCTGGCGGCGAAGACCAGGACCGGGCCCACGGGGATCTGGTACCGGCGCAGGTCCGGGCGGGCGCCGAGGACGAAGTCGGGATCTGCGCGGTCGATGATCACGTCGAGGAAGGTGCCGTCGATCAGTTCCTCGGCGAACATCCGCAACTGCACGCAGGTCCGGTTCAGTTCCCCGCTCAATCTGGCCTGGGGAAGCCCGGTTTCGATGATGGCCTCGGCGACCAGCCCGTCGGCGTGCGCCTCGAGGGCATCGGCGATCGCGACGAGTACAGCGGCGCGGTCGTGGGGGGTGCGGTCCTCCCAGAGCGGTGCGGCGGCGGCCGCGGCGTCGAGGAGGCGGTCGAGTTGTGCGTCGGTGGTGTCCGGTTCGATCGAATGCGTGGTGTCAGTCATGAAGTGCGGGATCCCTTTCGGAAGTCGAGGCTCGCGCCGGGTGCGGCGCAGCCGGGGTGTGGGGGTCGGGCTCGCGGTTGTCTATTCGAAGGATGCGACCGGCTCGCCGAAGACGCCTTCGTCGGGGACGACGCCGAGACCGGGGCCGGTCGGTACCCGGATGCGCCCCCCTTCGATCCGGACCGGGTTGTCCGAGTCGTAGTGAATGTCCATGTAGGGCTCGGCAATCCACACGCCCTCGAGCAGGCGCGGCTGAACCGTCGAGCCGATGTGGGCACACGCGGCCGCGATGATATCCCCTCCCCAGGAGTCGTCGCACGTGTGGGGCATGGAACGCGCTTCGCAGAGATCCCTCACGGTCGCGAGGGTACCGAGACCGCCCAGTCGCGTGACCTTCAGTCCGAATCCGTCGCATACGCCGAGCGAGATCGCTCGGAGCACGTCGCCGAGATCCTCGGTGTTCTCGTCGAGGTAGACCGCGTGGTGCAGTTGGCCGCGAATCGCGGCGATCTCCTCCATCGTGTTGCAGGGCTGCTCGAAGACGAAGGGAATGTCGGCGCACTCCCGGCCGATTCGCAGGACGTCGCGCGCATACAGTCCGCGGTTGGCATCCAGGGACAGGCGGGTGCATCCGGTTGCTTCCCACACCTTGCGAACGGTCTCGATGTCGATCTCGACCGGCCGTCCGCCCACCTTGATCTGCAGACGCGGATACCCCTCGGCGATCTTCTCGACGGCGGTCCGGGCGACGTCGTCCGGCTCGCCGATGGACAGCGCGTAATAGGAGTCCACCCGATCGGTGGTCGCGCCACCCAGCATGTCGCACACGCGGATTCCGTGAGTCTTGCCGATCAGGTCGTGAATCGCGATGTCGATCGCGGCTTTGGCGTAGTTGTGCCCGTTGAGGAGCCGGTCCAGTGCGCGACGCACGGCCAGCGGACCCGTCACCGGCATGCCGATCAGGCCCGCCGACATCTGGTTCAGTGCCGCCCGCGCGCCCAGGGCGTGCTCCGGCGCATACGTCGGGCCGACCGGGCACGTCTCACCCCACCCGGAGACACCCGCATCGGACACGATCTGCACGATCGTCGAGTCCAGGGCGGTGTACGAGCCCTCGGACATCCGGTAGGCCTTGCCGCTGAACGGCAGATCCATCTGATACACGTGAATCTCGGCGATGCGCAACGTTTTACCTCTTTCGTGGGCTCGGTCAGGCGTGTCCAGTTGTGGGTCAGGCGGCGGTGAGTTGCCGGATTCCGCCGAGTTTGCCCTGGTGGAAGACGAGGGGTTCGCCGTGTCCGGTGTCCATGTGCAGGACGCGGGCGATGACGATGGTGTGGTCGCCGCCGTCGAGTTCGTGGGTGATTTCGCAGTCGACGTAGGCGTGGGCGCCGGTGATTCGGGGTGATCCGGTCTGGGACAGGGTCCAGTCGATGTCGGCGAATTTGTTGGGTTGTTTGCTGGAGAGGGCGCGGCAGATCGGTTCCTGGCCGGCGGCGAGGATGCTGGCGC
>NZ_JBFUHV010000261.1:0-8806 GCF_056402215.1 Rhodococcus sp. P4_B6
CCTATAGCTCAGTTGGTAGAGCAAGTGACTCTTAATCACTGGGTCCGGGGTTCGAGTCCCTGTGGGCGCACTTGCACGAAGGCCCCCATCCTCTCACGAGGATGGGGGCCTTTTTCGTTGTCACCATCTCACCGGACCGTGCGGGCGGTCAGATGACGAACGGGCCGCCGGAACGTGAAGTCACTGCGAACTTCACCTCCGACGGCCCGTTGTCACGGGGGGTCGTTCAGCGCAACGCTTTGCGGAGCACCAGGAGCCCTGCCACCGCACCCACGGCGATCAGTCCGTACTTGACCGCCGGCTCGTTCAGCTTCGCGATCAGCGTCCGCTTCGTGTTCTCCACGAGCCGCTTCGGGTTGGTGCGGACCGTCAATTCGTCGAGAGTGCTCGCGAGCTGATTACGCGCGTTCTCGATCTCACGCTCGATGCTCTCGGTGTCCCTGGGCACGTGTCCTCCAACTTGTTCGACTGGTTCGATCAGCGAGAGCGACGCTACCGCGGCGTTCCCACACTTGTGTCAACCGTAGACGAGAACTCCCGGCCTGCGACCCCGTCTTCCCAGTCGCCGTCTCCCCCAATCGCCCTTCGGCCCACTGTCGCCCCTGCCCGGTAGCCTGACTTCTCGTGACCGACAACAGCAGACTCGCCCCTGGAGACACCGCCCCCGCCTTCACGCTGCCCGACGCCGACGGCAACGACGTGTCGCTCGCCGACTTCCGCGGCCGCAAGGTCGTCGTGTACTTCTACCCGGCGGCGAGCACGCCGGGCTGCACCAAACAGGCCTGCGACTTCCGCGACAATCTCGCCGACCTCAACGGCGCAGGACTGGACGTGATCGGCATCTCCCCCGACAAGCCGGCCAAGCTCGCCAAGTTCCGCGACAACGAGGAACTGACGTTCCCGCTCCTGTCCGACCCCGAGAAGACCACCCTCGAGGCGTGGGGCGCGTTCGGCGAGAAGAAGATGTACGGCAAGACGGTGCAGGGCGTCATCCGCTCCACGTTCCTCGTCGACGAGGACGGGAAGATCGAGGTGGCCCAGTACAACGTCCGGGCCACCGGCCACGTCGCGAAACTGCGGCGGGACCTGTCCGTCTGATCGGCGCGACGGGCGGCTGTGTCTCGTCAGCCGCCCGTGAGCCGTTCGATGCCGTCGAGCATCCGGTCGAGGCCGAACCGGAAGTCGTGTTCGAGCCAGTGCGCGTCATCTTCGTCACCGGCATCGAACGCACCCCCCTCGATCGCCGCCCGCAGTGCGGGAAACCGCTTCTCGTCGAGCAGTAGCGGGAGCAGCCGGGCGTAGTCGACCTGCTCCGCCTTCGCCGACCGTTCCAGGTCCAGCGCGAACCGCGCCCGCCCGATCACGAACAGCGAAACGTTCAGCACCACTTGCAGCTTCCGGTCCTCGCTCAGGCCGGTGTCGGCCAGCGACTGCAGACCGGCTTCCAGCCACGCGAGATTGTTGGGGCCCGTCGGAGGAGCGGAGATGGTCACCTCCGGCCACCACGCGTGCGCCCGGACCGCCCGGTACTCGCCCAGCGCCCAGGATTCGAGCCGGTCCCGCCATCCACCCGATACGACGAGCCCGCTGGGCTGACCGATGGCCCGATCGGCCATCAGCTCCACCAGATCGTCCTTGCTGTCGACGTACCGGTACAGCGACATCGTGGTGAACCCGAGCTGCTTCGCGACCCGGCTCATGGACAGGCCCGCGAGACCTTCGGCGTCCGCCACCTCGATGGCCGCATCGACGACCCGTTCGAGGCTGAGCCCTTTCCGCGGTCCGCGAGTCCCCGGTTCCTCGATCCCCCATGCCAGCCGGACCGCCTTGGGCAGAGTGGCGGTGGAGCGGTCGTCCGGAAGGTCGTTCGATGGGGGCATGCACGGGTCCACTTCGTCGGGGTCTTGCGCTCATCCTAAAACTGCGTACGCTGCACACCATGAGTATACGAGATACACAGTTTTCGGAGTCGGCCATCTCTGTCCGGGGATTGCGCAAGAACTACGGAAACGTCGCCGTCCTGAACGGCATCGACCTCGACGTGCCACGCGGCAGCGTGTTCGCTCTCCTCGGCGCCAACGGGGCGGGTAAGACGACGATGGTCCGCATCCTGTCCACGCTGACACCGCCGGATGCGGGCACGGTGACCATCGCCGGCCACGACCTCCGTCGCGACCCGCAGGGAGTCCGGCGAAAGATCAGCCTCACCGGGCAGTACGCGGCGGTCGACGACCTCCTGACCGGCGAGGAGAATCTCCGGCTCATGGCCCGGCTGAGCCACCTCGGCCGGGCGGACGGCCGGACACGCACGCGCGAACTGCTCGAACGGTTCGACCTGGTGGACGCGGGAGCCCGCCGCGCGGGAACGTACTCGGGCGGCATGACCAGGCGCCTCGACCTGGCGATGAGCCTGATCTCCGGCCCCGACATCATCTTCCTGGACGAACCGACCACCGGACTCGACCCGCGCAGCCGTCAGAGCATGTGGGAGATGGTCCGGCGCCTCGTCGACGACGGCGTCACCGTCTTTCTCACCACCCAGTACCTCGAGGAAGCCGACCACCTGGCAGACCGGGTCGCCGTCCTCCACGGAGGCGGGGTCGTCGCCGAGGGGACCCCCGCCGAACTGAAACGCCTCGTTCCCGGCGGCCACCTCGAGCTGACGCTCACGCAGCCGTCCGAACTGCACCACGTCGCACGCGCCTTCGGCGACGCCGTCCTCGACACCGAGCGTCTGGCGATCCAGGTGCCCACCGACGGGAGCATCGGCCAATTGAAGTCTCTTCTCGGACGGATCGACGACCAGAGTGTCACCGTCGACACGCTCTCGCTCCACGCCCCCGATCTCGACGACGTCTTCTTCGCGCTCACCGACACGTCGAACGCGTCCCCGATCCGGAACGAGGCGACAGCCCGATGATCACCGGCATACGGTCCGCCGTGGACGACGCCGCGGCCATGACCGGTCGCAGCCTCACCCGCATGCTCCGCACTCCCGAGACGATGATCATGGGCGTCGCTCTTCCGGTGATGCTGCTGCTGTTGTTCGTGTACGTCTTCGGCGGGGCCATGCAGACCCGGACCGGGTACCTCGACTACGTGGTGCCCGGAATAATCCTGCTCTGCGCCGGTTTCGGTTCCTCGCAGACCGCGGTGAGCGTCACCGGAGACATGGTGCACGGCATCGTCGACCGTTTCCGGTCCATGCCGGTCGCGCGCTCGGCCTTCCTCTTCGGTCATGTTGTGTCGAGCGTCGCACGGAACCTCGTCACGTCGCTCGTCGTGATCGGCGTCGCCGTGATCATGGGATTCCGCCCCACGGCGGGACCGATGCAGTGGCTCGGCGCGCTCGCGCTCATCGCGCTGTTCATCCTCGCGATCTCCTGGCTCGCCGCCGCGCTCGGACTCGTCGCCGACAGCGAGGAAGCCGCCAACGGATTCACGTTCCTCCTCCTGTTCCTGCCATACGTCAGCAGCGCATTCGTTCCCACCGACACCATGCCGAGCTGGTTGCACGGTTTCGCCGAGAACCAGCCCGTCACGCCGGTGATCGAAACGGTCCGTGGCCTGCTGCTGGGCACACCCGTCGGCGACACGGCGTTACCCGCGGTGTCGTGGTGCGCCGGAATCGCCGCCGTCGGCGCTGTGTGGGCGATCACATCGTTCACCCGCAAGACGGCCCGCTGAGTCTCTCCCGCCCAGGTGAAACCCGACGCGTCACCGGGAGGGATCTTCGGAATCCGGACGAAAGACGGATAGCCTGGGGCGGTGGAGTCTTCAGTCAGCAAGCAAGCGCCGCGCCGTGTGGATCCGGCGTTGGAGCTGCAGTCGGACCCGCAGGAACTCCTGCCGCGCAGACGTCCGACCCAGGAACGTAGCCGCCGCAAGTTCGACGCACTGCTCACGGCATCGCGGGAGTTGCTGGTGGACGTGGGATTCGAATCGTTCACGTGCGAGGAGGTCGCCGCCCGCGCGGACGTCCCGATCGGCACGCTCTACCAGTTCTTCGCGAACAAATACGTGATCGTCTGCGAGCTCAACCGGCAGGACCTCGTCGGCGTGCAGCACGAGATCGCCCAGTTCAACGGCGAGGTCCCGTCCCTCGACTGGCTGCGGTTCCTCAATTCGTTCGTCGACCACATGGCCGGGCTGTGGACGTCTGATCCGTCGAGGCGCGAGGTGTGGCTGGCGATGCAGTCGACGCCCTCGACGCGCGCCACCGGCGCCATCCACGAGAAGGCGTTCGCGGAGCAGGTCTCGCGGATGCTGGCGCCTCTCACCCCGCAGACGTCGCGGGAGCGGCGCACGATGATGGCCGAGGTGCTCGTCCACGTCGTGTACTCGATGCTCAACTTCTCGGTGCAGGACAATCAGAGCCACGCGGACGCCGTCGCCGAACTGAAACGGCTGATGGTGGCGTACCTGCTGGTCGCCGAAAAGGAATCGCGCACCACGTAGGCGCTACGCACTCGTGCGCCCTTCCGGTTGCCGGGGCTACCAGAAAGGCGCACGAGCGCCGGAGGCGCCTACACGGATTCGATGACGGCGAACGCGCCGGCCATGTCTCCGTCGTGGGTGAGCGAGATGTGAATCTTCACATCGGTCAGATGCTTGGCGACGTCCCCGCGTAAGCGGATACTCGGTCGCCCCCACGCATCCGTCACCACCTCGATCAGGTGGTGGATCATCTCGGGCAGCACCGGCGGGCTGGCGAAGAGAGACGTGGACCAGGCCTTGATCACTGCCTCCTTCGCAGCCCACCGGGCGGCGAAATGTCTAGCCGGATCGGAGCTCCGGGTCACGGCGTCCCGACGCTCGCCCGGTGTGAAGTTGTCGAGCATGGCCGTCCCTGGCCGGTCCAGCTGCTCGGCGAACTCCGACACCGTCACGAGATCGAAGCCGATCCCCAGAACTCCCATCCGTCGTTCCTACTTGCAGCCGGGCAGACCCGAGCTGTACACGTCGTCCGCTCCGAGGCGCGCGGCCTCGGTGAGCAGGACGTCCGCCTCGAGCTGACGGGACGCGGCGGCCGGGACACTGTCGCCGCCGAAGCGACGATCCGCCGGACGCTCGTACAGGCTGCCGCCGCCGACCATGGCCTTCGCCAGACGACGCTGACCCTCGACGGTGCGCTTGCGTGCCTGCTCGAGGTACGCCTCACGCCGGTCGGCCGGGACGGCCTCGACGAACGCCTGCGAGTGGACGACCGCGACCATGCCCGACACGTGCCCGAAGCCGAGGCTGGTCAGCAGACCGGCCTTCAGCGGGAACTGCTCGCCGAAGCGGAGCGCCTCCCGGGCCCACACGAGGTGTTCGAACTCGGCCATCTTCTCGTCGACGCAGTCGAGGCTGCGGTTCGKCGGCACGATGCCCTGGTCCAGCACCTGGCAGAGACCGATCAGCTGGAATGCTGCGGCACCACCCTTGGCGTGTCCGGTGAGGCTCTTCTGCGAGACCACGAACAGCGGTGCACCTTCGCTGCGGCCGAGTGCCCCGGCGAGGCGCTCGTGCAGCTCCGCCTCGTTGGGATCGTTGGCCGCGGTGGACGTGTCGTGCTTGGAGATCACCGAGATGTCGTCGGCACTGACACCGAGCTTGCCGAGGGACTGGGCGAGCTGCGAATCCGCTCCCCCACGACCCGCGCCGAGCGCACCGATTCCGGGAGCCGGGATCGACGTGTGGACACCGTCCGCGAACGATCCGGCGTAGGCGACCACACCGAGGACGGGCAGGCCCATCTCGAGTGCCAGGTCACCGCGGGCCAGCAGGATGGTGCCACCACCCTGCGACTCGACGAACCCGCCGCGACGACGGTCGTTGGCCCGCGAGAATCGACGGTCGTCGATCCCCTTGGCCCGCATGTCGTCGGTCTTGGCCGTGGCGGACATGTCACCGAATCCGATGATGCCCTCCGCGCTGAGGTCGTCGAACCCGCCGGCGACCACGAGCTGTGCCTTGCCGAGCTTGATCTTGTCGACGCCCTCCTCGACGGACACCGCGGCCGTGGCGCACGCCGCAACCGGGTGGACCATGGCGCCGTAACCGCCGACGTAGGACTGGACCACGTGCGCCGCAATCACATTCGGCAGGGCTTCCTGCAGGATGTCGTTCGGCCGGTTCTCACCGAGCAGCGTGTCGATGTACAGCGACCTCATGGAGGTCATGCCGCCCATGCCGGTGCCCTGGGTGTTGGCGACCAGCGAGGGGTGCACCCACCGCAGCAGTTCGCTGGGCGTGAACCCACCGGTGAGGAACGCGTCCACCGTGGCGACGATGTTCCACAGGCCCACCCGGTCGACGGAGTCGGCCATGTCGGCGGGGATGCCCCACTTGGTGACGTCGAAGCCGGTCGGGATCTGGCCACCCACGCTGCGCGTGAGCTTCATCTTGCGGGGGACGCGGATCTCGGTGCCCGCACGGCGGGTGACCTGCCAGTCACCGCTGTCCGGAACCGGGGCTGCAACCGTGTTCTCCGGGTCGGCCTCGACGAAGGCGAGTGCCTCCGCCTCGGTGCTGACCACGAAGCTCAGGTCCTTGTCGAGGAAGACCGACGTGAGCAGCGGTGCAGTGTTCTCGATCATGGCGCCGTCGTCGACGTAGCGACGGATGCCGCAGTTCTCGACGACCGTGTCGTGGTACCGGTCTGCGATCTCGGCCTCCGGAACCAGTTCCCCGGTCTCGGCGTCGTACCAGCCTGCGGACGGCGTGGTCTCCCACACGACGAGTCCGGTGTTCCAGGCGAGTTCGAGAACGCCTGCCGCCGAAAGCTCTTCGTCGACCTCCATCTCGAAGCGGGTGCGCGAGGAACCGAACGGTCCGAGCTCACCGGCGCCGACGATGACGACGAGGTCCTCCGGAGCCGCAGTGACGCCGGACCAGGCCGGAGCCACTGACGCGGAGACCCGCGGCGGGGCGGGCAGGGCCGCGATGGTGTCGAGCGCCTCCGCGACCTCGTCGGCCTCGGCGGCGGCAGCCGCAGCGTCCTGAGCCTGCTTCGCCAGAGCGGGCAGATCCAGGTTCGCCTGGGCGAGCCCACCGGTCAGATCGGCCGCGAGCGGCTCGGTGGAGGCGAGGCGACGTGCCTCGGGCTCGCACCACTGCAGCAGCTCGGTAGCCATTTCCTGGGTGGACCAGGTACGGACTCCGGCGCCTTCGACGGCCTCGACCAGCGGGTCGTTGCCGCCCATCAGGCCGGTTCCGCGGACCCAGCCGATGAGTGCGTGCACCAGGGTGACGCGCTCGGCCCAGTTGCGCTCGGCCTTCCAGCGGCCGACCACTGCGTCCAGCGCGGCCTTGGCCTCGCCGTACGCGCCGTCGCCACCGAACAGACCGCGGTTCGGGGAACCGGGCAGCACGACGTGCAGGTGGGTGTCGACGTCACGGTCGTAACCGATCTTCGACAGTCCGCCGATGAGGCGCTCCACCGACCACAGGAGTACACGCATCTCCATTTCGGCGCGGGCGCCGGCGTCGGCGAGGTCGCCTGCCACGCGGGGCGCGGCGAACGGGAACAGCAGCGTCGGGGTGACCGCTTCCTTGACCAGCTTCTTCGATCCACCGGCCGTCTCGTACTGGGCTTCACCGATCCACTCGATGAGTGCGTCGATGTCCGTGTAGGACGCCATGTTCGCGGGAACCACCCACAGGGCGGCACCGGCGCGGGCATTGCGGCGGTACAGGTCGCGGTAGAAGCCGAGACGCTTGTCGTCGAGACGCGAGGTGGTCACGAAGACCGTCGCGCCGCCGGCGAGGAGCTTCCCTGCGACCGAGGCCGCGATGGAGCCCTTGCTGGCGCCGGTGACGACGGCGACCTGGTCTGCCCATTCCGGGGTCTCGTCGGTGACGACGACTGCCGCCTCCGCGATGCGTCCGTACTTCTCGGCCAGAGCCGTGCGACCCTCGTCGGTTGCGCGGGCCTGCCACCATGCGGCCTGTGCCGCAACGGACTTGCCTGCACCGGCGAAGCCTTCGATCTCGAGGGACTCGGAGCCTGCCGCGTCGATCCAAAGACGAGCCAGGTCCTCACGTGCGCTGGCCCAGCGGTCGTCGAGGAGCACCGCCCGCTTGGCGTCGAACGCGGGAGCGACGAGTCGCGGCCAGTCGGAACCGAGTTCCGCCGACACGAGGTCGACGAGTTCGGTGTCGGTCGGCTGCGCTGCAGCCGCCGTGTCGCCGGCGAAGCCGAGCTGCTCGAGCACGAGGCGGGCAGCCGAGGCCAGCACGCCGTCGCGGCCCGTGATGTGCTCGGTGAACTCACCCAGCGCCGCTGCGTCGACGGTGCCACCGGCTCCGCCGCCCGAGGACGGGAGGGAGACGCTGATTCCGCGGCGCGAGGCGACTGCGGCCACTGCGCTGTCGATGACGGCGTCCACTGCGGCGCCGTCGGCGAGACCGCCGCCGGCCAGGCCGCCGAGGTCACCACCACGGATGCTGGAACCGTCGCGGGTTCCGAGCGCCACCTCGGCGGTGACGTGGTACGCCCAGCCGTCGCCGAGTTCCCAGACCTTCTTCACACGGTCCGCGATGGCCGCGGGACGACGACCCGAGGGGCCGAAGACCTTACGGAGGTGATCGTTGATCGAGTCGGACAGCACCGGGCCGAACGGCTTGTACGTGCGGGCCAGGGAGTCGACCGTGCCGGCGAGCGAGCCCATGTCGGCGTCTGCGGCACCGTCGATCGCGCCGAGCGAGAGCTCGGAGCCGAGGTCGACGAGCAGCTGGTTACGCCGCGAGGACACGCCGTCGCACAGCGCCTCGATCGTGTCGACGGGGCCGACCTGGTCGGGGCGGAGCTTCGTCCACAGGC
>NZ_JBFUHV010000262.1:0-8700 GCF_056402215.1 Rhodococcus sp. P4_B6
GTACATGCGTGAAGGCGTCGACCACATGAAGCTCGACATCTCTGGTGACGAGTTCATTCCATATGCTAAAGGTCGCATGACCACCATGACCGACGAGGAGGTTGCCGCCACGTGCCAGGTGGCCCACGCTCGCGGAAAACGCGTGGCGGCGCACGCCCGAAGCGCGGAATCGGTGAAGATGTGCGTCCGCCACGGCATCGAGATCATCTTCCATGCCGATTTCACCGACGAGGAAGGTCTCGACCTGGTGGCCGAGAACAAGGACAAGCACTTCGTGGCCCCGGCCTTCGGCTTCCTCCACACGTCGAGGTACGAGGCCGGCGACTGGGGGCTGACCCCGGAAGTCACTGCTTCGATGGGTCTCGACGAACAGCTCGAGAGCCTGATCGCGAACATGATCGAGCTCAAGAAGCGCGGAGTTCGAGTGTTGCCCGGCGGTGACTACTTCGTGCCCTGGAACCCGATGGGCAACAACGCCCGGGACCTGGAGCATTTCGTCAACTTCCTGGAGTTCAGCCCGATGGAGGCCATCGAGTCTGCAACCCGCCTCGGTGGCGAGCTGATGCTCCAACCGGACGATTTGGGCTGCATCAAGGCCGGCTACCTCGCCGACCTGCTGGTTCTCGATGGTGACCCATTGGAGGACATCGCGATCCTGCAGAATCAGTCGACGTTCACCGGCATCATGAAGGATGGCGTCTGGCACAAGGAACCGCCGCTCTCGCGCAGCGGTGACGTCGAGAAATGGTCGATCAGCGGGTCCGCGGCGGGCGCCCCCGAGCCGGTTCTTCGGTAGCGGGTAAGGGAATGATCGAGGTAAATGGTCGCCAGCAGTACGTGGTGCTGGCCAACATGACCACTGTGACGACGGCCAGCTTTCGAGAACGCATCGAGGTGGCGGCGGCCGCCGGTTTCGACGCGCTGGGCATCAGCCTGGACACCTACCGTCGGGTCGTCGCGGAGGGGATGAGCCCGAAGGAGCTCCAGGCCGTCGTGGTCGACAACGGTCTGGAGATCGTCGAGCTCGAAGCAGTATTCGGGTTTGCCGTTCCCACGGCCGAGACCGGCGTGCCGTTCGGCGGTGGGCTCGTCTACACCAGCCCCGACGACCTGAACGAGTTTTGGGCCATGGCCGAACTGTTCGGCGCACGGCACTTGCAAGCTGTCGGGGCATTCGACCGAACGGATCTGGAACCCGACGTCGTGGAGCGATTCGCATCGCTCTGCGATCGTGCGGCCGACGTCGGGCTGCAGATCGCTCTCGAGTTCGTGCCGACGACCAATATCCCGGACGCCGGCACGGCTCTCTCGATCGTCGAGCAGTCCGGCCGAGACAATGCCGGCCTTTGCGTCGATTCGTGGCACCACACGCGCGGAGCCAACGACCTCGAGATGCTGCGATCGATTCCGTCTCGACGAGTCACGATGATCCAGATCAACGACGGTCCAAAGGATCCCGCCGATCCCGACTTCCTGGTGGAGACCCTTCACCATCGGGCGGTGCCGGGCACCGGTGACTTCGACCTCGACGGTTTCGTCGACGCCGTGACCGAGGGCGGTGTGACCGCGCCGGTGTCCGTCGAGGTGATTTCGGACGAACTTGCCCGACTCGAACCCGCCGAGGCAGCACGCCGCTGCTACGACGGCGCGATCGAAGCGCTGGCAGGGAAATAGGTTCGTGCGTGCCGGGCCAGACTGAACCCACGGCATGCATTGCTGGATCCACGCGGGCATACCTGCGTGGGAAATGCAGGTAGTGAGGCAGGTAGATCACCGCCGTCGCACTCGCCACGCAATTGCGAGTCTTATCGGCATGAACACACGGTCATGCCTTTTCGCAGGGTTCGGTCTCCATGCTCTTCGTGGCGGTGGGATGCGTACGGTCCTTGCCGTTCGGGCCGAATCATTCAGGCACGCAGATCAATAGCTAGCCGGCAAGCCGGAGGCCCACGGGCCTCCGGCTCGCCGGCATGTGGCGATACACGAGACCGAATTGGGGTGCCGCGAAAGAAAAGAGGGTTGACATGGCGTACCCGAGCGACGAGTATTCGATGTTAGGAATTCGATTTCGAATTTACGAAGACCATCGCCGCGGTCCGATCCCGAGGGGAGCAGCGCCGCCAGCGAGACGCGGCCGACAAGGACGCGGAGGGGGCGAGTGCGGACCGCCATCGCGGACGCCGTCCCCGACGGCAGAAAAGGACGTCATGAACGGTACAAACACGCCGAATGCAAGCGCGTCAGCGCACGTGCTGACGCCTGCGCGGATACTCGACGAGAACGGAATGCTGGTAGGGGAGCCGCCGCAGATCGAGCCGGAGCGCCAGCGTGCGATGCTGCGCCTGATGATGCTTGGACGCCGCCTGGACCAGAAGGCAATTTCTTTGCAGCGCAGGGGGAAACTCGGCACCTACCCGCCGCTGTCCGGGCAGGAGGCCGCCGCGGTCGGCACGGCATACGCGATGGATGCCGAAGTAGACCACTTCGTGCCCCAGTACCGTGAACAACTCACGATGCTGCACTGGGGTTTGCCGTTGTCCACCTACCTTCTGCAGCGGATGGGGCATCCCGCGGGATCGGCCCTGCCGTCCCACGGCCGGTTGTGGCCGCAGCAGGTCGCGCTGGGCGCGCACCTGCCTCACGCGGTCGGGCTCGCATGGGGAATGCGACTGCAGGGCAAGCCGGGCGTGGTACTGACCCAGTTCGGCGACGGCGCCTCCAATGAGGGCGACTTTCACGAGGCGTGCAATATCGCAGGCGTCAAACGTGCGCCACTCGTCATGGTGTGCCAGAACAACGGCTGGGCCATCTCGATCCCGTGGCATGAGCAATCGGCCGCAGAGTCCGTGGCGTTGCGCGCAGCAGGATACGGATTTCCGGGGATCGCAGTCGACGGCAATGATGTGCTCGCGGTCTACACAGCCGTCGCGGATGCGCGGACCCGCGCCGAGGCCGGCGACGGCCCGACACTGATCGAGGCGCGATGCCATCGCCTCGGCGCCCATTCGACAGCCGACGACCCCAAGCGCTACCGACCCGCCGACTTCGACGAGCGGGCAGCCGGGGTTGATCCGATCCACCGGTTCCGGGCCTACCTGGTCGGCCTCGGACAGTGGGACGACACCGCTGACGCCAACACGATCGCCTGGTGCGACGACCAGATCGCCACGGCAGTTGCCGAATTCGATGCCACGCCGCCACCCGACCCCGGGCAGATGCTTCACCACCTCTACGCAGAGCCCGATATGCGACTACGTCGCCAGCAGGAAGAACTGCGTAGCAGTATCGAGGAGAACCGATGACCGGCATGAACATGGTGGAAGCGGTGCGCAGCACGCTCGAGGCAGAGATGCGCCGCGACGAGCGGGTTGTCCTGCTCGGCGAGGATGTCGGGAAGTCGGGCGGCGTCTTCCGTGCGACGGACCGGTTGCAGACGGAGTTCGGGGCGGACCGCGTCTTCGACATGCCGACCAGTGAGGCGGGGATAATCGGCGCCGCCGTCGGGCTCGCCGGCTCGGGCCTGGTGCCCGTCGTCGAAATGCAGTTCCTCGGCTTCACTCAGCAAGGGTTCCATCAGCTCGGCAATCAGCTCGCCCGAATGCGCTATCGCACAAACGGTGCTCTGACAATGCCGGTGACCATTCGCGCGCCCTTCGGCGGTGGCGTACGTACCCCAGAACTGCATTCCGACGCCTTCGAAGCGCTCTTCGCCCACAACCCCGGGATGCGGTTGGTCGCCCCCGCGACGGCAGCGGACATGAAGGGGTTGCTGGCCACTGCAATTCGGGATCCGGATCCGATCTTCGTCCTCGAGCCGCTCCGTGGCTATCGGCTTGTGCGCGACGACGTTCCCGACGGTGACCACCTCGTCCCGTTCGGTAAGGCGCGCATCGCACGTGAGGGGACCGACGTCACCGTCATCGCGTGGAGCGCGATGGTCCAGGTCGCAATGGAGGCCGCGGCTGCTGCCGCTGAGCAGGGTATCGATGTGCAAGTCATCGACCTGCGCTCACTTGTCCCGCTCGATTGCGACACCATACGTGAGGCTGTGGCGCGCACGGGCCGAGCGATCGTAGTTCAGGAGGCTCCTTACACCGGCGGGTTTGCCGGCGAGGTCGCCGCTACCGTCGCCGAAGAGGCTTTTCTCCACCTCGAAGCCCCGGTCACCCGCGTCGGCGGATATGACATCCCGTTTCCCATGCCCCAGCTCGAGGATCACTACATCCCCGACGCGAGGCGAATCTTGCGCGCGATCCGCGCTGCCGTCCACTTCTGAGGATCGATACATGTCTTATACCTTTCACTTGCCCGACATCGGCGAAGGCATCGCAGAGGCGGAAATAATCCGATGGCTCGTCGGCCCAGGAGATCAGGTCGTCGAGGACCAGCCCGTCGCCGAGATCGAAACCGATAAAGCGCTGGTAGAAATGCCCTCCCCGGCAACCGGCCAGGTCGCCGAACTCTGTGCACCAGAGGGCGCCATGGTCCAGGTCGGCGAACGTCTCATCGTCATCGCCGATGGCTCGGCCCCCACGCCGGCCGAGCGGGCGCAGTCCGTTGACGGCGGGGCAGGCGCGCCGCCGGCCGGCTCGGCCGATCACACTGCCCAGAGTGCACACGGATCCGGTGTGCAGAAGAGGCCACTGGCAACGCCGGCGACCCGGCGGCTCGCCAGGGAGGTCGGCGTGAGCCTCGAGGGTCTCGTGGGCAYGGGGCCCGGAGGACGCATCAGCGACGACGACGTTCGCGCTGCTGTTCACGGGTCGCCGCAGGAGAATTCCGGCCCCGCTGGGGCGGCAGCCACCGAGCGCTCGCTTCCGGAGTCCGGATCCCACCAGCCGGCCCGTCTCACAGAAGACCAGCGAATACCGGTCCGGGGGTTGCGCCGGCGTACCGCGGAGGCGATGGTCCGGGCACTCCGCGACATCCCGCACACCGTCGCGATGCACCACGCGGACGTGGGGGATCTGCTCGCCCTGCGCAAGACGCTGCTGCCCGGAGCCGAGGCCAAGGGAATCGGTCTCACACTGACCCCGTTCCTGGTGAAGGCTACGGCGCTCGCGCTGGCCCAGTTCCCCATGGCCAACGCCAGTTTCGACGACTCAGCCCAGGAAATCGTCGTGCGGGCATTGCGAAATATCGGGTTTGCCGTCAATACGCCTGACGGTCTGGTCATTCCGGTGGTCAAGGACGCCGACCGGAAGCCGCTGCTGGCCGTCGCGCGCGAGGTGGAAGCCCTCACCGCCGCGGCACGGACCCGGACGGTGGCGATCGAGCAGATGCAGGAGGGCACGTTCACCATCAGCAATCACGGGCCGCTCGGCGGGAACTTCGGTACACCCATCATCCGCGCACCCGAGGGCGGCATCCTGGGCTTCGGGCGCGCCACCCCGCAGGCCGTCGTCCGTGACGGCGAAATTGTCGCACGTACGTTGCTGCCGATCTCGTACTCCGCCGACCACAGGCTGGTCGACGGCGACGTCGTGATCGGCTTCTGCCAGGCACTGATCACGCTGCTAGAGGCGCCGGTGCAGCTTCTCGTCGAGGAAGGATGACATGGTTGTAGGAGAGATGGCCGAGCCCGTCGAGGTACTGGTGGTGGGAGGCGGCCCCGGAGGGTACACGGCCGCCGCCCGGGCCGCGGAGCTGGGCAAAGAGGTGCTGCTCGTCGAGCGGAGCGATCTCGGTGGGGTGTGTCTGAATGTCGGATGCATTCCCTCGAAGGTCTTCACGACCGCCGCGCACGACCTTGCCCGTAGCGCACGACTTCCCGTCCAGGGACCACAGCTGCAGTCCAGAATCGACCTTTCCGGTCTGCAGGCCTGGCGAAAGCAGGTCGTCGACCGGCTGGTCGGGGGCGTCAGCGCCACCCTGGGCCGGGTGCGGGTGGTGTCCGGCACCGCGTTCTTTCTCGATGAGCACCGGATATCGGTCGAGAGCGGTGATCACGTCCAGCACTTTCGGTTCGAGCAGGCGATCCTGGCCACCGGCTCCCAACCGGTCGAGCTCGCGGCTCTGCCCGTCGACGGGATCCGGGTGTTCGACTCGACGGGAGTGCTCGCCTTCGACGAGGTGCCGCCCTCGCTCGTAGTTGTGGGAGGCGGCTACGTCGGGATGGAACTGGGCATGGCGTTCGCCCATTTCGGCACTCGCGTGACCGTTGTCGAGGCCACCGACCGGTTGCTTGCGGGATTCGACCCCGACCTGGTGCAGGTGGTCACCGAGCGCGCGGGCGAGCTGGGGATCGACATCCGCCTCGGCACGACTGCCGTCGGAGTCCAGGCCGATGACTTGCTGATCCGCAAGGACGGCACAGACGACCGGGTTCCCGCGCACGCGGTCCTGGTCGCCGTGGGCCGCGGCCCGGTCACCGGCGACCTGCAGCTCGACAGGCTCGGACTCGCAGTGACCGCGACCGGACACATCCCCGTGGACGAGCAGGGCAGGACCGCACTGCCCCACGTATACGCCATCGGGGACATCACCAAAGGACCCGCGCTCGCCCACAAGGCGATGGCAGAAGGAGTCGTGGCCGCCGAGGCGATCTCCGGGCTGCCGAGCGCCTTCGACGCGCAGGTGCCGCTCATCGCGTTCACCGATCCGGAGATCGCGGCCGTGGGGCTGACGGCGGAGCAGGCCGAGGAGCAGGGGTACGAGGTAGTAGTGGGCCGTAGCTCGTTCGCCACGTCCGGGCGGGCTGTGGTGCTCGGCGAGGCCGACGGGATGGTGAAGATCGTCGTCGACGCGGAGACGGACGTGGTGCTCGGGGTACACATGGTCGGCCCCAGCGCGTGTGATCTCATCGCCCAGGCCGCAGTTACAGTCGAGACCGGCTGCCGCGCCGAAGATTTGGTGGCCACCATCCACCCACATCCGTCTCTGGTGGAGACGGTGCATGCGGCCGCGGTGGCCGCGCGCCGTCGCGCTGCACGCAGGAGGAACCGATGAACGCCGCCGAGACGCCGCTGCCCGCGTCGATCTCCGAGATCATTCAGGACACCTCACGACAACGCCGCTCCCAGCCCGCCGTCATCGACGAACAAGGAGAGCTCAGCCACGGTCAGCTCGCGGACTCCGTGGCGTCGACTGCGGCTGGGCTGCGCGCGATCGGAGTCGGCCCGGGAACCCGGGTCGGTCTGTTGTGCACGAACCGCAGAGAGTGGCTCGTCGCCACCTATGCCGCGATAACGGTCGGAGCCACCGTGGCCGCCTTCGCGACGTGGTCGCGGCGGTGGGATCTCGATCATCTACTCACCCACTCGCGCTGCGAGGTGCTCATCACAGTAGATGGATTCGGCCCGACCGACCTGATGCCCACGATCCGCGAACTCGTCCCCGAAGCGTGGAGTGCCGCCGGGCCAGGTTGGCGTTCCGTGGCCTACCCCGCACTGCGTGGTGTGGTGATCATCGGAAACCGGGTCCCGGCGGGGGCGTACGCGTTCCGAGACCTCGGCGAACATCGTCGCGGCAGCGCCGTCCCCGACGTCGAGACCGACACCGATGGCACCGCTCTGGTTCTCTACACATCGGGTTCGACATCGAGGCCGAAAGCCGTCCGGCTCGGACAACACGATGCCATCGACCATGCTCGGGAGGTCGCCGAGCGGATGGGGATCACACCCGAGGACCGAATCGTGGTGCCTGTCCCGCTCTTCTGGAGCTACGGCGGGGCCAACGCACTGATGGTCGCCCTCGTCACCGGTTGCACGATCGTCCTCCAGGAGACCTTCGATGCAGGCGGAGTCCTCGAGCAGATCGAGCGGCACCAGTGCACTGCCATCTACACGTTGCCCTCGATCACCCGTAGCCTGCTGGCGAATCCGGGGTTCTCCCGCGCCCGCACCGCGAGTCTGCGACGGGGGATGACGATCGGCCCGGACGCCGATGTCCGCTCCGCCGCAGAAGAACTGGGTGTGAGCGACATCTGCAACGCATACGGGTCGACGGAAATGTACGGCGGCGCCACGGTCACCCCGTATGACTGGCCACTCGCAATGAAGTGCTCGACCCAGGGGTCACCGCTGGCCGGAAACCAGGTTTCGATCATCGACCCGGAGACCGGCGCCGAACTGCCCGCAGGGAAGGTCGGCGAGATCACAGTGTCCGGCTTCGTCTCGTCCGGCTATCTCGACCAGCCGGATGAGACCGCCGCTGCGTTCACCGAAGACGGCACGTTCCGTACCGGTGACCTAGGGCGACTCGACGACGACGGCAGGCTGCACTTCGCCGGCCGTGCCTCGGAGATGATCCGGACCGGTGGCATCAACGTCTCCCCGCTCGAGGTGGAGGACTTCCTGCTCACTCACGACGAGGTCTTGGAGGCGGCGGTCGTGGGGGTCGACGACACCGACAAGGAACAGGTCGCCATCGGGTTCGTCCGCATCGAGGGCTCCGCCGTCGCAGACGAGGCCGCGCTGGTCGACTACTGCCGCCATCACATCGCCTCCTATAAAGTTCCCGGCCGAATCGTGATGAAACATAACGAGTTACCTCGAACCTTGACGGGGAAGCTCATTCGAAACGCTTTGCTGGACGAAGCCAAGGAAGTGTGGGCGTCGTCCGATAACACGAAGGAGTACACAGAGTGACGAACACCGATGTCGGGGCGGAGACCTCGCGGCTGGACGAACGAAGGATTCGCGAGGCTGTGGCGGTGGCCAACGTGCCGACCTTGCTGATGGTGTTGTTCCAGATGACAGG
>NZ_JBFUHV010000263.1:0-8670 GCF_056402215.1 Rhodococcus sp. P4_B6
GGGCGGTCCTGGCCGACGACATGGGTCTCGGCAAGACGCTGCAGTTGCTCGCCCTGCTCGCACACGAGAACGCCGCCACGCCCACCCTGCTGGTGTGCCCGATGTCGGTGGTCGGCAACTGGCAGCGTGAGGCGGCACGCTTCGTTCCCTCGCTGCGGGTGCTGGTGCACCACGGTCCGCAGCGGCTGAGCGGTGACGACCTCGCCGCCGCCGTGACACAGAGCGACCTGGTGATCACCACGTACGCGCTGCTCGCCCGCGACGTCGCGCAGCTGAAGGAGCAGGACTGGCGGCGGGTGGTGCTGGACGAGGCGCAGCACATCAAGAACGCGAAGACCGGGCAGGCGCGGGCGGCCCGCAGCATTCCGGCGGAGCATCGGGTCGCGTTGACGGGCACTCCGGTCGAGAATCGGCTGGACGAACTGCGCTCGATCCTCGATTTCGCGAATTCGGGCATCCTGGGTTCGGAGGCGATGTTCCGCAAGCGTTTCGTTGTGCCGATCGAGCGGGAGCAGGACGAGACGGCCGTCGCCCGGCTCCGCGCCGTCACGTCCCCGTTCGTGCTGCGCCGCGTCAAGACCGATCCCGCCGTCATCGCCGACCTCCCGGACAAGTTCGAGATGACCGTCCGCGCCAACCTCACCGCCGAGCAGGCCGCGCTGTACCGGGCGGTGGTCGACGACATGATGGCGCAGATCAAGGACAAGAAGGGGATGAAGCGCAAGGGCGCCGTCCTCGCCGCCCTGACCAAACTCAAACAGGTGTGCAACCATCCGGCGCATTTCCTGCGCGACGGGTCGGCGGTGATGCGGCGCGGACAGCACCGCTCCGGCAAGCTGGGGCTCGTCGAGGACATCCTCGACTCCGTCGTGGCAGACGGCGAGAAGGCGTTGCTGTTCACCCAGTTCCGTGAATTCGGTGATCTCGTCACCCCGTACCTCGCCGAACGTTTCGGTACCCCCGTACCGTTTCTGCACGGGGGTGTTCCGAAGCAGAAACGCGACGACATGGTGGCCTCGTTCCAGAGCGACGACGGGCCGCCGATCATGATGCTGTCGCTGAAGGCCGGCGGAACAGGGCTGAACCTCACCGCGGCCAATCACGTCGTCCACCTCGACCGGTGGTGGAACCCGGCCGTCGAGAACCAGGCCACGGACCGCGCGTTCCGGATCGGCCAGCGGCGGGACGTGCAGGTGCGCAAGCTCGTGTGCGTCGGCACCCTGGAGGAGCGGATCGACGCGATGATCGCCACCAAACAGGAGTTGGCGGATCTCGCCGTCGGGACGGGCGAGAACTGGGTGACGGAGATGAGCACCGAACAGCTGGGCGAACTGCTGCGGCTCGGCGACGAGGCGGTGGGCGAATGACGAATCGGCGCCCCGGACCGTACTTCGGTCAGTACGGCCGGCGACGACCCGTGACGGGCGGGCTGGAGGCACGGTCCCAGCGGGGATCGTTCGGCCGCACGTGGTGGGGTCGCGAATTCGTCGACATCATCGAATTCGTCGCCGACAAGGGCCGGATGAGCCGCGGTCGGAGTTACGCGCGCAGCGGTCAGGTGATCTCGCTCGAGATCGCAGGCGGAATGGTGACGGGGGAGGTTCAGGGCAGTCAACTCCAGCCGTTCGTCGCGACCGTCTCGATCGATCGCCTCGACGAGTCGGAGATCGCCGAACTGGTCGCGGTGGTCCGCAGGCAACCGGGCAGCCTGGCGATGCTGGCGGGCGGCGGGGTTCCGGAGGTTCTCGGCCCCCTGTTGCTGCCCGCCGGGGCGTCCGCGCTGAACTACGACTGCACCTGCCCGGACGACGGGTGGCCGTGCAAGCATGCGGCGGCGGTCGCGTACCTCGCCACCGAGCGCATCGACGAGAACCCGCTCGAGATCCTGACGTTGCGCGGCGTCGATCTGGACATGCTGATCGAGGGCGTCGGGGGCGACTCCTCCGAATCCGATGTCGACGACTGGTTCGGGGACGAGTCCTCGTTGCCCGGACTGCCCGACGCCGACTTCCGGGCAGCGATCGACGACCTCGACCCGCTCCTGCTGCGGAAGGCGATCCGCTCGGTCAGTGAGGACGAGCGTGCGGTGGACGCCGCGATCCGGGAGCTGAAAGCGCTGTACCAGCACTTCCGCTGACCGTGCGATGATGAATGACGCGGAAGCTCGCCTCGTTTCGCGACCGGGAGCTGGTCAGTCATGGTGACGGTCTACCTGCTCGGCGAGCAGCGCGTGTCGAACCCGGAGGACGACGGGGCAGGCACCGTCTCGTCACGGGCGATCGCGCTGCTGGCCTATCTCGTGCTGCACGCCGGTCTCGCCCAGTCCAGGACCCGTCTCGCCGGGCTGTTCTGGCCCGAGTCGAGCGAGCAGCAGGCTCGCACCAACCTGCGGCGGGAACTGCACAACCTCCGTGGTCTCCTGGGGTCGGATGGTGCGCCGACCGCGGACGGGCCGACGCTGACGTGGACGGACTCGCCGTCGTGCCGGGTGGACGTCGACACGTTCCGCAACGAGCGGGCGGCAGCCCTCGCCGCCCTCGCCGATTCCGACACCCCGGCATTTCTCGAACACGCGGACTGCGCGATCGACACCTATCGCGGTGACCTCATGCCTGGGGCGTACGAGGACTGGGTCCTCGACCATCGGGACGTGCTGCGCCGGGAGTGCGTCGAACTCTGCGAGGCGACGGTGCGGGTGCTGCGGGACTCGGGTGAGGTGGAGGCGGCGACGACGTGGGCGCGTCGGCGCATCCAACTCGACCCGCTGGCGGAGGCCGGGTACCGGACGCTCATGGAACTGCAAGCCGCATCGGGTGACCGGGCGGCGGCGATGACCACGTATCACCGGTGCGCGGCGGTGCTGGAGACCGAACTCGGGGTCGCGCCGGGCGCCGCGACCACCCGGCTGTTCGACAACCTGCTGGGCGAGCAACCCGCCGCGGCTCCCCGGCGCGAACGCGTTCGGACGGCGATGCCCGCCCTGATCGGGCGGGAGCGCGAATGCGCGGAATTGCAGCGGCGGTGGCGGCAGGCCCTCGACGGCAGGCAGGGGCTGGTGCTCGTCTCCGGTGACGCGGGGGTCGGCAAGACCCGGTTGACCACCGAACTCGCGGAGATCGCTCGTGCCGACGGGGCAGTGGTAGCGACGGCGCGGTGTTTCGGACTGCCGGGCCGCGTCGCGCTCGCCCCCGTCGCCGAGTGGCTGCGCAGCCCGGAGTTTCGGTCGGCGATCGGGTCGCTGGATCCGTTGTGGAGGGTCGAGGTCGAGCGGCTGGTCCCGAGCGTCGAGTCCGCGCCGCGGCCGGCGACGTCCCGGGCGATGGTCGACGCATGGCAGAGGCACCGCTTCTTCGAGGGGACGGCGCGCGCGGTGCTGTCGCCCGGCCGGCCGGTCCTGCTCGTCCTCGACGATCTGCAGTGGTGCGACGCGGAGACGACGGCGTGGCTGGCGTTCCTGCTGTCCCTCGACACCCATCTGCGGGTACTGGTCGCGGCGACCGCCCGCACGGACGAGGCGCAGTCCCGCCGCGACGTGAGGGACGCGTTGCGGGCCCTCCGGTCGGCGCGACTGGTCACGGACGTCGAGGTGGACCCGTTGACCGCGGACGGGACCGTCGAACTGGCGAGGTCCCTCGGTGGCCGGGTGCTGGATCCTGCGGAGGAGGCGGTCCTGTACGCCGCGACCGCGGGCTACCCGCTGTACGTCGTGGAGGCCGCCAGGATGGTGCCGGGCACGGATGCGACCGGGGGCGGCGGGGGCGCCGGCAACCTCGGCGAGGTGTTGGCCCGGCGACTCGGGCAGTGCTCGGAACCGGCCCGGGACGTCRCAGGCCTCGCCGCGGCCCTCGGCGCGGATTTCGATCTGGACCTGCTCAGCGAGGCGAGCGACCTGGACACCGATTCCCTCGTGCAGGCGGTGGACGAACTGTGGCGGCGCAGGATCGTCAGGCCGGCGGGCACCGGGTACGACTTCGTGCACGACCTGGTCCGGGAGGCCGCGTACCGCTCGGTCGGTCCGCCGCGACGCTGGCTCCTGCATCGGCGTCTGGCGCAGGGACTCGAACTTCTGCACACCGGCCGCACCGACGACGTGGCCGGGCAACTCGCCGAGCAGTATCGGCGCGGCGGCCGCCCCGACCGTGCCCTGCATTATCTGCAGCGCGCAGCCGAGGTAGCGGCAGGCGTGTTCGCGAACGCCGACGCCCTGCGGCTCTTCAGGGACTGCCTCGACCTTCTGGAGGCGATGCCGGTGGGCCGCAATCGGGACGCTCACGAGGTCGACGTGCGCCAGGGCATGTCGGCGCCGCTGACCACCCTGTACGGATACTCCGACCCTCAGCTCGAGCGGACGCTGGACCGCACCATGGAGTTGGGGCAGCGACTACGCAGGCCGAAGGTGGTGCTCGGTGCGCTGATCGGATTGTTCGCGGTCCACTTCGTGCAGGGGCACACCGCGCACGCCTACGGGCTCGGCGTGCGTGCCCTCGAACTGTCCGCGGCGGATCCGGAATTCGAGGGTCAGGCGCATTTCGCGGTGGCGGGCGGCGCCCTCGGTCTCGGCAGGCCGAGGGAGGCGATCGAACATTTCGACATCGCGCAGCGATCGTTCTCGGACGACTATTCGTTCATCCTCGGAACGCGGCTCGAGGTGCATTGCCACGCGTGGAAATCGCACGCGTACTGGATGATCGGCGACGAGCAGGCGGCCGTGCAGGCGTCCGCGGATGCCCTCGAGCTGGGCAGGGCCTGCGGCCACCCGTACAGTCTCGCGGTGGCGCTGGGGTACGCGTCGGTGCTGCATCAGGTCCGGGGCGACGACACCGCGCTGCTCGCCTCGCTGACGGAGTTGCGGCAGCTGTGCGAGCGCTACCACTTCGCCTACTACAGCCAGTGGTCTCAGATCCTCGAAGGCCGGCTTCTCGGCGGCGAACCGGGAATCGCGAAGATCTGCGACGGGCTCGCCGCGTTACGACGGCAGCGGGCGTTCGCGCGGATGCCGTACTGGCTCTCGTTGCTGGCGGAGGTCCAGATCGACGCCGGGTCGGTGGACGCCGCCCGCGCCACCCTCGATGCCGCCCTGATCGCCGCTGAGCAACACGACGACCGGTGGTGGTTGCCGCAGGTCCTGCGACTTCGTGCGGACGTCGGACCGTTCGCGGGTGGGGTTTCGGCGCGAACGGTGCGCGAACGCCCGATTCCTACGGTGTGAATTACCAGGCACTGCCCGTTCCGGGGCCGCCGATCCGAGGAGAAGGTCATGAGCACCACCACCAGTTCGACACCGACGACGTCACCGCCTTTCACGGAACTGGCCGCGTCTCTGCGCGGAGAGTTGATCATGCCCGGCGACGCCGGCTACGACGACGCGCGGGCCGTGTACAACGCCATGATCGACCGTCGTCCCGCGGCCATCGCGCGGTGCGCGAACGCCGCGGATGTCGTCGCGTGCGTGCGGTTCGCGCGCGAGCAGCACGTCGAGCTCGCGGTTCGCGGAGGCGGACACAACGCGGGAGGACTCGGCGTGTGGGACGACGCCCTCGTGATCGATCTGTCGGGTATGCGCGGGACCACGGTCTCGCCCGCCGACCGGACCGTCCGGGTCGACGGCGGGTGCACCTGGAGCGACGTCGACCATGCCACCGTGCCGTTCGGCATGGCCACCCCGTCCGGGTTCATCGCCTCCACCGGTGTCGGCGGGCTGACGCTGGGTGGCGGGATCGGCTACCTGACGCGCCGTTTCGGTCTCACGGTGGACAACCTGCTCTCCGCCGACGTCGTCCTCGCCGACGGCACCCTGGTGACGGCGAGCGAGCGGTCGCATCCGGACCTGTTCTGGGCGCTGCGGGGCGGCGGCGGGAACTTCGGTGTGGTCACGTCGTTCCAGTTCGCGTGTCACGAGATCGGCGACCACGGAAATGTCGTCGGCGGGCCGGTGCTGTACGACCTGGAGGACACCCCCGACGTGATGCGGTGGTACCGCGAACTCCTGCCCTCACTGCCCGAGGAACTCAACGGCTGGATCGGCCTGCTGACCATTCCGCCGGCGCCGCCGTTCCCCGAGGAACTGTGGGGCCGCAAGGCGTGCGGCATCATCTGGTGCTACACCGGCGACCCGGGCAAGGCCGACGCGGTGCTCGAACCGATCCGCGAATTCGGTAATCCACTGCTGGTAGGGGTCGGCGAAATGCCCTTCACAGCATTGCAATCGGCCTTCGACGCACTGTACCCGGCGGGATTGCAGTGGTACTGGCGCGCAGACTTCGTCCGCGAGATCTCCGACGAGGCCGTCGACATCCACCTGGAGTTCGGCCGTCGGCTGCCCACCG
The DNA here is from genome assembly GCF_056402215.1 of Rhodococcus sp. P4_B6. Taxonomy (NCBI): domain Bacteria; kingdom Bacillati; phylum Actinomycetota; class Actinomycetes; order Mycobacteriales; family Nocardiaceae; genus Rhodococcus; species Rhodococcus sp. P4_B6. Next base: position 6,327 of record NZ_JBFUHV010000263.1, read on the forward strand.
GCCATTCGACGATGCACATGTATCCGATCGACGGCGCGGCGACGCGGGTGGCCGAGGACGGCACGGCGTTCGCGTACCGGGACGGCGGCTGGGCGGGCGTGATCGTCGGGGTCGACCCGGATCCGGCGAACGCCGAGGTCATCACGGACTGGGCCAAGCAGTACTGGGAGGCCCTCCACCCGACGACCGCGGGCGGGGCGTACGTCAACTTCATGATGTCCGAGGGTGAGGACCGGGTGCGTGCCTCATACCTCGGCAATTACGACCGGTTGGCGCAGGTGAAGGCGAAGTACGATCCGGACAACCTCTTCCATGTGAATCAGAACATCCGTCCCGCGGCCCGGTCGGAGCAGTAGGCTGGGCGACCTCCCGACCGAGAGGATCGACCGTCATCAGTACCTCCGGAGACGACCTGCCCGCGTTCACGTACCCGGAGGTGGGTGCGAGCCGCGACGTTCCGTTCCCGGCGGGATACCACCATCTGCGTGAGCAGAAGGTGATCGGTGACGGGGCAGACGCATTCGACGCGGCCGCCGCCCACCTGTGTGCCTGGGGGATGCACCGCGGCGCGGGGCTCGAGGTGCGGGCCGAGGCTCCGACCGCCGTGCCCGGCTCGTCGGTCGAACTGCGCTGGGGGATCGGTCCGTTCCGGCTGACGTTCTCCTGCCGGGTCGTCTACGTGCTCGACGATCCGCAGCGCAAGGGCTTCGCGTACGGCACGCTGCCGGGTCATCCCGAGCGCGGCGAGGAGAGCTTCGTCGTCGAACAGCGGCCGGACGGCACCGTCGTCGCGACCGTGTCGGCGTTCTCGAAACCGGGGCGGTGGTTCACGCGGCTCGGCGGGCCCGCTGGCCGGGTCGTGCAGAAAGCGATGACGCGCAGGTATCTCGAGGCGCTGGCCGCCGCGGCACGGTAGGCCCGGGCGCCCGGATCACGTATTCTCGGTGTTGGACCGGACCGGACGGGACCTTTGGAGTCCGACCGACTGATCCGATGTGTCCGACCCTGACAGAGCTGGAGCCGCCGGCATGATGCCCGTACATCTACGCGACAGCGTGATTCCGAAGCACGAGCAACTCCGTGCCATCCTGCTGCACAAGTGCACCAAAGAACTTCAGCCCGGCGACCTGATGACCAGTGAACGAAAACTGATGCAGGACTACGGCGTCAGTCGCATCACCGTTCGCGAGGCGATCGGGCAGCTCGTCAACGAGGGGCACCTGGTCCGGGTCCGTGGCAAGGGCACGTTCGTGGCGCATCGTCCGGTGCAGTCGAAACTCCACCTGGCCTCGTTCACCGAGGAGATGCGGGCGCAGGGCCACAAGCCGACGACGGTCGTGCTGCAGAGCGAGGAGGACGCGGCGCCCGAGGCCACCGCGAAGGCCCTGCGGATCGCACCGGACACCAGCGCCTACCACGTCAAACGGCTGCGGCTGGCCGACGGCGAACCGGTCAGCGTCGACGACGGCTGGTTCAACGCTGCACTGCTTCCCGGCCTGCTGGACCTCGACCTCACCGGGTCGATCTACCGGGCCACCGCCGACCGGTACGGCATGCCGATCGACCGGGCCGAGCAGACCGTCAGCGCCGACGGCGCGAGCCAGGAGATCGCGACCCTGCTCGGCATCAAGAAGGGCGCCCCGGTGATGTACTTCGACCGGGTGTCCTTCAGCGGCCCCACGCCGGTCGAGCACACCCGCAGCTGGTACCGGTCCGATCGCTACCAACTGCAGATGGAAGTTCAGGGGGAGCGGACTCAGCGCAGCGTCTGAGCCCGGCAGCCCTCTGTTTCTACTGCGCCGCCCAGGCGAACAGGACGTCGCCGGTGGTCACGTCGGACCCGATGGTGTCGGTGCACACCGAGTCCGGCTTGGAATCCATCACCACGATCGGGCAGACGGCGGAGTACCCGGTGCCGTCGATCTCGGTCGGATCGAACCGCACCACGGGGTCGCCGGCGTCGACCTCGTCGCCCTCCGCCGCGAGCAGGGTGAACCCCTCGCCCTTCAGCTTCACGGTGTCGATTCCCAGGTGCACCAGCACGCCGCCGCCCGCCGAGCCCAGGATGACGAACGCGTGCGGGTGCAGTTTGAGGATCTTGCCCGAGATCGGCGCGAGCACGTCGAGGGCGCCGCGGTCGCGTGCCGGCTCGATCGCGACTCCGGAACCCACCATCTGTCCGGCGAACACGGGGTCGGGCACGTCGGCCAGGGCGAGCACCCGGCCGGGCAGCGGTGCCTGCACGGACAGGCTCACAGGATGTCCTCGATGTCCTCGGCCAGGGTGTCCGCCTCGGGACCGACGATGACCTGGACGACGCTGCCCGCCTTCAACACCCCGTGGG
>NZ_JBFUHV010000264.1:0-8669 GCF_056402215.1 Rhodococcus sp. P4_B6
GAACTACTCGACAACGGCATCGAAGAACTACTCGCCTCGGACGACAACGCTGCCGGTGTCGTACTCGTGGGGCATTCCATCGGCGGGATGATTGGCCTCGAGATCGCCGCCCGGCGTCCTTCCTGGTGTCTGTTCGGGATCTCGGCCACGGGGATGGGCGCACGCATTCCCTCTCACGGCGCGGCCGAAGAACTCGGCGCCCTGCCCCTGCACGGGATCGTGGACGTCCCGATACCCGAGCGGGAAAAGCTGTGGTACGGACCGGAGGGCAGCTACACCGCGGCGGCAGTCGAGGCCGCACGGCACTCCTATGCCCCGGCGCCCATGGTAGAACTGGCCGCTGCACCGAGGTGGGCGGCCACACGGCTCGACCCTGTCGCCGCCGACATCGACGTCCCGGTACACCACGCCCTCGCCGAATTCGATGCACTCTGGGACTCTTCCAGCGACGCCCGCGAACTCTTCATTTCGAAGTTCCCCGGCGAGCTCCGCGTCACGTCCGAGATCGTCCCAGGTGTGGGCCATTGCCTCGACCACCACCTCACCGGCGCTGCCCTGCATCTGCGGCAGCTTGCCTTCGCCCTCGACTGTGCCTTGGCTTCCCACTCCACGCGCCCACGCCGGGGCGTCTCTGCTCCTGCACGCTGACTCACCGAATCGAAGGTAAGAAAAGCCATGTCCGACAACACCACCCATCCCGACTGCCTGATGTGCGTCCAAGAGAAGTCCGGTCAAGACGCGGCCGTCTTCCGCGACAACCTGTGGGCCGGGGAAATCGTTACCGGCATGGAGGTGCCCGGCTGGTTCGTGCTGCGAGCCCGCCGGCACGCCGAACGCATCACCGGCCTCGACGACACCGAACTGGACACCCTCGGCCGCCGGGCGCGCGATCTGACCGCAGCAGTCACCGAGGTCACCGGCGCCCCCGCGACCTATTTGATGGTCTTCGGGGAAAACCACAAGCACTTCCATGCCCTCATCGCCGCCCGAGGGGACGACGTTCCCGCCGACCGGCGCAGCGGCAACATCCTCAAACTCGTCACCGAACGGGCAGATCCCGTGGCCGCCGCCGGGCTGCTTCCCGCGGTACGGGAAGCGTATGCCCGCCATGCGTCGGCGACCATTTCTGCCGACGGTTCCGCGCCGGTCCATCACGCGACACACCAGAGGTGAACACCATGGCGACGATCTTGCAGCCAGAACAGCATTCACACTCCTCCAGCGGAGGGACACGCGAGATCGTCGGATTCGCCCTGCGCTGGGCGCCGTTCGACAGCGGTGACGAATACATCCTTCCCCAGTTCGGGATCACGCCTGCGACGTTCTATCGACGGCTTGCGGAGATCCTCCGCGACGGCCACACCCGTCTCGATCACGGTGTCCGCGAGATTCTCACCGGATTGTGCCGCAACAGACTGCCCGACGCTCCGTTCAGCGATCAGGTGCCGACCCGGTGACCGGACACCTGACCGAATTCTGCGACACCGGCTACCGGACAGATGTTCTCGACGCCGACAGCGCCCGGCTCGTGGCGATGACCGATGGCGACCTGGACACCCTGGATGCGCTGATCGCCGACGGCGCGCGCTACATTCACTCCTCGGGCGAGATCGACACCAAGCGCGAGTACCTGACGAAGCTGGCCACCGGCCAATTCAGGTATGCGGCGGTCACCGCGGAGAATCCTCACGTAACCGCTCTGGGATCAACCATCGCGCTCACCTACCGCATGCACGCGCAGCTGATCTTCCCCACCGGTCCACGCCAGATCCATGCCCGCGCCACCGCGGTCTGGCGGCGATACGACGACAGAATCCGTCTCGAGCTGTTCCAGTCCACCCCGATGCCGGCCGAGTCCTGATCGCCGTGTCGTCCACCCCGCCCTACCCGCCCGGACCATCCGTGGTGGGACCCGGCTACGCGGTCGCCGAGCGCGCGATCTCCAGCAGCGCTCGCGCCGCCCCGCTGGTCTCCTCACGCCTGCTCAGGACCAGCAACTCCGCGACGATGCCCGATTCTTCCAGGGGACGAAATGTCAGACTCGGGATCGCGATGTGCGCGGTCTGCGCCGGAACCAGCGCCACCCCGAGCCCGGCGGAAGCCATGGCAAGCACGCTCAGAGTGCTCGACAGGTGCCGAACGCGGTCGGGGGGATGTCCACCGAGTTGCGCCTTCAGGTCGTCAACCGTCGAATCATCCTCGCCGCCCTCCGAATACACGAGCAGCAGCTCCGCCCCCAGGTCCCGGAACGGGACAGTGCTTCGGTCAGCAAGCCGGTGCCGATCCGACATCGCCACAACCAGCGGCGAGGTCCCGATTCGGTCGGCGCGCAGGTCCGGATGCACCACCGCACCGAATCCCGGGCTGTACCCGACGTCCAGTTCACCGGACAGGATCGCCTCCCCCTGCGCCCGCGGCACCAGCTCCCGCAACTCGATCCGAGCCTGCGGGTACCGCCCGTGGAACACCTCCAGGTCCCGCCCGAGCTTGCCGATCAGCACCGCCACCCCCGCGAAACCGACACGCACGGAGCCGATCTCACCGCGCAGGGAGCGCTGCGCCGTCGTCTTCGCCCACTCCGCCTGGGCCAGCGCGCGCCGAGCCTCGACCAGGAAGGCGGTGCCGGCCTCGGTCAACTCGACGCGGCGGCTGGTCCGCACGAACAACGGCCCACCCAGTTCCTTCTCGAGCGCCCGAACCTGCATGCTCAGCGTCGGCTGCACCACATGCAGCCGCTCCGCGGCGCGGCCGAAGTGCCGCTCTTCGGCGACCGCCACGAAGTACCGCAGATGACGCAATTCCACCGCTCACCACCACTCATCATTTCAAATGATCAATCAGTCAGATCTTTCTCATTGTAGTGATGACGGGTGGGGAGCACGCTGAAAGAGGACCGCCCGACACCTCGGGCCCGACACCCTACGCCACGAAAGCGAAGAACGAATGGATTCCTACCTCGCCGACCGACGAGCGATCGACGACCTCATGACCGGCTGGATGCGCCGCGACCTCGCCCAGTGGGATTCGATGCGGGAACTCTTCCACCCGGACGGAGTCATCGAAATCACCTGGTTCCGAGGACTGTTCACCGACTTCGTCGACGCATCCGCTCGTATGGGTGCCTCCGACCTGAGAACCAAGCACGTGATCACCGCGCCAGTCGTGACGTTCCACGGGGACCGAGCGGTCGCCGAGACCAACGCGATCGTGGTCGCTGAGAACGGGAAACTGAGACTCGGCTGCCAGAGCCACAACCGCTTCTACGACCGCATCGAAAAACGCGACGGCACCTGGAAGATCATCGACCGGCGCAGCATCTACGACATGGGCTCATTTACCTTCCCCTGCGGCATCGTCGACATCGACGCCGACACCGTCGCGAAGTACCCGCCCGAGTACGCCGCCCTGGCTTACCTGCTCGACAAGAGCGGCTTCCCCGTCACCGGCGCTTTCGCCACCAAGGGCAGCGACCTCGAAACCACCATCAAACAATCAGCACAGCTGTGGTTGGAGGACAAGCAATGACCACCCGTATCACCGACGTCCGTGTGTTCGACGGCGAACAGCTACTCCCCGACCGCAAGGATGTCACCTTCGACGCCACCGGGATTCTCGCCATCGACCCCGCAGGCACCAACCATGGACGCGAAACCGTCACCGACATCGACGGTTCCGGCGCCACCCTGCTGCCCGGGCTTATAGACGCACACATTCATTTACACAGCAGCGACACTCTCCAGCAGCTCGCGGGCTTCGGCGTGACCACCGGCCTCGACATGGCCACCTGGCCGGCCGGGAAACTCGCCTCACTCCGCGACATCGCCGGACGCGAGGGTCTCGCCGACCTCCGCAGCCCCGGCCTGCCTGCGATCGGTCCTGCCGGCAACCATGCCCGCTTCGTTCCCGAAGAGGCTGTGGTCACCAACCCCGACCAGGCAGCGCGATTCGTCGACGCACGCAACGCCGAGGGCGCCGACTACATCAAGATCGTGGCCGAGGCACCCGGCGATGGCGGACCGGATCAGCCCACCCTGACCGCACTCGTGGACGCTGCGCACAAACACGGGAAGAAAGTCATTGCGCACGCCGCCACTCCCGGTGCCTTCGCAATGGCACTCGACGCCGGGGCCGACATTTTCACCCACATTCYGCTGGGGTCGCCCCTGGACGCCGACACCGTAAAACGCATGGCCGACAACGACGCGGTTGCCGTCCCCACCTTGACCTTGATGGAAGGGATCGCATCGTCACACGGGAACGCGCAGGCGTTCGCCGGATCGCTGAGCAGCGTGACCGCACTGCAGCAGGAAGGCGTCACGGTGCTGGCGGGCACGGACGCCAACACCGAACCCGGTGCCCCCACTCAGGTCGCACACGGGACGAGCTTGCACCACGAACTCGAACTGCTCGTCGACGCCGGCTCCACTCCCATCGAGGCGTTGCGCGCGGCGACCAGCCGCACCACCGACGTGTTCGACCTACCCGACCGCGGCCGCATCCGTCCCGGTCTGCGTTCGGACCTGCTGCTCGTCGACGGCGATCCCACCGCCTCGATCGCAGCGACCGGCAACATCCGCGCCGTCTACATCGCCGGAGTACCCGTTCTCCGATCCGCCACCGAATAGGGAGCACCCATGAAGATCATCACCCTCGAAGAGCACTACCTCGACCCCGCGATCGCCGCCGCCAGCGCCCCCCTCGCCCGAGAGCTGAGCCCCGATTTCGCGGCCGCCTACGATCCCGCCAGCGGACTCAGCTACACCCCCACGGCACAGGTACTGCAGGATCTCGGCGAAGGCCGGATCGCCGACATGGACACCCACGGCATCAGCATGCAGGTCCTGTCGTGCCTGACCACCCAGCAGGTCCCGGCGGACGTGGCACCGGAACTGGTCCGCGCCGCCAACGACACCGCCGCGGCCGCCGTCCGCGCTCACCCGGACCGCTTCGCCGCGTTCGCCGCCCTGCCGACCACCGCCCCCGACGCGGCCGCCACCGAACTCGCCCGCTGCATCGACGACCTCGGATTCGTCGGCACCATGATCAACGGCCGCACCGACGGACAGTTCCTCGACGCACCCCGCTTCGACCCGATCCTGGCCACCGCCGCCGCCCGCAATGTGCCGATCTACCTACACCCGGCGGTGCCGCCCCGCGAAACCTCCGACTCCAACTACGCGGGGCTGGCGCCGCTGGTCACCGCGCGGCTGCAGACCAGCGCCTGGGGCTGGCATCAGGAAACCGCCGTCCACTTTCTGCACCTGGTGCTCTCCGGAGTCCTCGACCGCTACCCGAACCTGCAGTTCATCCTGGGGCATTGGGGCGAGATGATCCCCTTCTACCTCGACCGGCTCGACGAAGCCCTGCCGCAGTCACTGACCAATCTCGACCGCGCCATCTCAGACTACGTCCGAGGCAACGTCTACATCACCCCGTCGGGGATGTTCAGCCAGGCGCAACTGCAGTTCTGCGTGGAAACCCTCGGCGTCGACCGGATCCTTTACTCCGTCGACTATCCCTTCCTCGGCAACGATGGTGCGGTCGCCTTCCTCGAAGAAGCAAACCTACCCGACGAGGCGAAACACCAGATCGCCCACCAGAACACCGAAAAGCTCCTCGGCGTCTGACACACCACCACGGGCCGACGCGCCAATCATCTCGGCACAGAGCCGCAACTCCATGCGCATCGACCCAACAAGAAAGGTTCACCCCCAAATGAAGACCGCCACACTGCTCCGCGTCGGAGCACGGATAGCCACCGGATCCACCTACGCTGTGCTCGGCTGGGACGCCCTCCGCACCCCCGGCGCACGTGTGCAGATGGCCACCGGCGCTCTCGACGCGATCCGGAAGATCCTGCCGTTGCCACAGAACGACGAACTGATCGTCCGCGGCAACGCTTCGGTACAAGCAGTCGGAGGGTCACTCCTCGCGGTCGGCGTCTACCCCCGAGCCTCCGCACTGGCCTTGGTTCTTTCCCTCATTCCCACGACCATCGCCGGACACAACTTCTGGGCAATCGACGATCCCGCCGCGCGCAAGCTGCAACGGACCCAATTCCACAAGAACGTCGCCATGTTCGGCGGACTGCTCTTCGCAATGGTCGACTCCACCAACTACCGCCGCGCACCGGCACCGAAGACTCAATTGGCGTCGTGACGTCCTAACCACCGACACTCCCGGCACGCCGACCAGCGCCAGTACCCATGGTGTACGTCTATCAGTCAACTCACATCCGCCGTGAGCAAACGCTTCCCACAGGTCTGATACCACCTGCTGCGCCTATTTCACCCTGACGGTGGCGCTCCCAGTGGGTCGCACAGGTGCTGCAGCAAGACTTGGGCCGCGCGCCCCAACGCTACGCAGCGAAACAGGTGTGATTGGCAGCCCCTCTTACGCGTGATTGCCGCACCATCAGTTCGGGGAGATACCAAGGCATGCACCATCGCTCGCCACAGGTGAAGATCCCTCCATCCCTCGGGTGTTCACCCAATAGGCCATGTTGGGTTCACCTATTAGGCCCGGGATCGGACTCGGACCCTACTTTCTGCGCATTCGACGCTGTGACGCCCGCTTCTTCGGTCGGTGTGCGAGACGTTCGACTCTGTGGTGCGGTGAATCTGGCGAACCCGTGCCCGATAATGGGTCATTTTCGACGGACAGGCGAGGTCGGCCACCGGGATCCGTGGATTCCGTTGCCGGGGCGGGGTAGCTATCTGCCCGGTCCCCTGGCAGCCAGAGATGCTGCGTGGCGAGTGACGGAGAGTGGGTGCTGCGACGCCGCCGTCGGGGTCGGCGTTCGGGTTCCGGCTCGCCGATGAACCGCCCCCAGGAATCGAGAACCTCGCGCCGGGTGGCCCAGTCGTGGAGATTGAGGATGTTCAGGGCGGCGAGGGTGAATCCGGCGAGCAGGGTATAGCGGCGGAGTCCGCAGCCTCGGAAGTACCCGCGGTGCACACCGAGCCGGTTCTTCTTCAGGTCGGCGAACACCCTCTCGATACCGACCCTGCGGTGATAGGGCGCCTCCCAGGCCAGGGTGCCGTGCTGGAACGGCATCCGCAGGTCCGGGTAGTCCGTGTCGGACAGGGTGATCGTGCACCCGCAGCCGAAGGGTGTACCCGGGCAGGATGGACGGCGGGCCCGCGGTAACGGCGTGCCCCGTCGGGTTGGCGGGCGTCGTGCGTGACGAAGACGTAGGCCTGGCGGGCCTGGTGCCGGCGGTCGAGCCGCCCGCGCACGCCGACGTCCATCTTGGTGTCGATCGGCTCGATGTCGTGCAGCCCCGCAGGAAGACTCACCAAACTCGGATTCACCTCGCTTCCCCTCGTGGGACCGCTGGGTACACGCGAGCCCGAGGGCTGGCGGCCAGCTCTTGGTCGAGAACCGCCGCGGACCCTAGCCGCTACAGCGACTTCGCGATGATTCCCTTCATCACCTCGTTGGCGCCCGCGTAGATCTTCTGGACGCGGGCGTCCTCGTACATCCGGGCGATCAGGTACTCACGCATGTACCCGTAACCACCGTGCAACTGCACGCACCGGTCGATCACCGCACACTGCTGCTCGGTGAGCCAGTACTTGACCATCGCCGCCTCGGACGGATCCAGTTCCCCGCGCAGGTGCGCCTCGATGCAATGGTCCAGGAACACCGCACACGTGCGGGCGATGGTCTGACACTCGGCCAACTCGAACGCCGTGTTCTGGAACTCGAACAGACTGTGCCCGAACGCCTGCCGCGACTTCGTGTACGCCACGGTGTCCTCCACCGCACGAGTCATCGCCCCGGACGCCTGCGCGCCGATGATCAACCGCTCCTRCACCAACTGCGCCATCAACTGCCCGAAACCCTGCCCCTCCGCCCCGAGCAGATTCGACACCGGCACCCGCACATCGGTGAACGACAACTCCGACGTGTCGGCGCCGTGCTGACCGACCTTGTCCAACACCCGCCCGACGGCGAACCCGGGGCAGTCCCGCAGATCCACGATCAGCAGCGCCACCCCCTTCGCGCCGACCTTCGGGTCGGTCTTGACCGCCAGCACGATCATGTCCGCGGACGCGCCGTTGGTGATGAACGTCTTCGACCCGTTGACGATGTACTCGTCGCCGTCCCGGATCGCGGTGGTCTTGATCGCCTTGAGATCCGACCCGGCGCCGGGCTCGGTCATGCCGATGGCACCGAGGATCTCCCCGGTCGCCATCCCCGGCAGCCACGCCGTCTTCTGCTCCTCGGTGCCGTACTCGAGGAGGTAGTGCGCCACGATCCCCGAATGCACCGAGATGCCGAGCGCGAGGTCGCCGGCATAGCCCTGGGCCTCGAACACGGCGAGGTCGTGGGCGAACGTGCCGCCACCGCCGCCGTACTCCTCCGGGATCGAGCACAGCAGCAAGCCCAGTTTGCCTGCGGCGAGCCATACCTCGCGGTCGATGCGATGCTGAGCGTCCCACTTCTGGTGGTGCGCGACCACCTCGCGTTCGAAGAACCCGACCGCGAGTTCGGACAGAGCCCTCACCTCGTCGTCGTGCCAGGAGGGTGTGTGCTTGTTCATGATGTTTCTTTCTCGGATGGTGTCGTTGCGCGGGGCTCCGCAGTCGGGAGCCGCGCGCGGGGCGTTGGTCTTGGCCTCTGCGTTTACCGGTGGGGCACGGTGAGGTGGCTGGAAGGATGTG
>NZ_JBFUHV010000265.1:0-8663 GCF_056402215.1 Rhodococcus sp. P4_B6
GGGCATGATGCGTCACCTTCCAGATGGTGGACCACACATCGTCTCGCTCATCGCGGCGCTGCGGGAGGATCAGGTCGCCGGGCTGTGGCGCAGCGATTGGGCCCCAGTCCCTGATGCCTTCCTCGCGGGCCTGGTGACTGCAGACGCGCCGCATCGGATCTGAATCGTCACTGCAATCGGCTGCGGCTCCAGCAGCTGATCAGCACGGCAAAGATTGCGAAGACGACGCAAGTGAGCTCACGTGCCATGATGAAGATCGGTGTTTCTCCTCTATAAGGATTCGTCCGCACGCACCCATGGGCGCGAGACATGAATTCTCACTGGATACACGGCGGTTTGATCGCCCGATCAGAGGGGTGCAAAGAATGATTCATTGGCCGCCAGCTTGGCATACCCGCTCCAGGGCCCGTCGCGCAGCGAACTCATCGGTGAGGTCCGCATCGATGACGAGATCGGTAACGCCTGCGCGCCGAAACTCGCCGATCATAGGCAATAGTGGGTCCAGATCGCCGACAGCCCGGAGCACCACCCGCGTTGTCGTTTCGGTACCGACTTGACGCAGCGATGCGACCCCGGTCCGGATGCGTTCCACGTTGAGTGCATCAGTGTGCTGCAGCGCGAACCATCCGTCGGCAGAGGCGGCGCGGTGCAGTGCAGCACGCGACATGCCGCCCACCAGGATCGGGATTCGGTCGGGTGGCGTTGGGTAAGTCAACACCCCTTCCGGCAACGAGTAGTGCTCACCGGTGAATGCTGAGGGTTCTCCGCTCCACAGGTCGCGCAGCAATGTGATCCACTCATCCATGCGCTGACCACGTCCTTCGAACGAAACACCGAGAGCCTCATACTCCTCGGCGAGCCATCCGGCGCCCACTCCTACGAAGAGTCTCCCACCGCAGGCTGCATCGATGGTGGCCAACTGCTTCGCCAGGATCACAGGTTCGCGTTGCGGCAGCACCAGCACGCCAGTTCCGAACTCAATCCGGGTGGTGGCCGCCGCGCACAGGGCCAGCGCCACAATCGCGTCGATCCAAGGCGCCCRTGGGTCCCAGGCGGCGACTCCGTCGGCGGCGAAGGGGAACCAGGAATTGGTATCGGTCCGCATCACGATGTGGTCCGGGATGATCATGAGATCGAAGCCGGCACTTTCGGCATTCTGCGCGAGAACCTGGATGCCAGGATCGACCGATTCGGTACCGCGAGTCGGTACCCATACCCCGTAGCGCATCATAACGGCGTCAACCTCCTGATTGTCGAACCTTTACAACCTATGGTTGGTCCAGCTTTCGCATCGTGCGGTCGATTGGGCGCGGTCCCACCGTTCGTGTGACGATGCGAAAGCCGGACCGCGCCATGGATCGACCCCACGGACCTGTGTCCGGTTATTCGTAGTGGTCGTGCTGTCGGTGTTCAGTTCCGCAGCTCGGGTCGGTCGTACTGGAGGATCCGGATGGGCTCGGCGCGCAATTGCGCAGCCGCATTCTTGGCCCAGTACGGGTCGTCTAAGTGACGGCGACCGATCATGACAGCGTCGGCATTTCCGCTTGCGATTATGGCTTCTGCGTGTGTGGGGTCAGTGATCAAACCAACTGCTGCCGTGGGCATTCCGGTCTCTTGCCGGATCCGAGCACTGAATGGAACTTGATATCCAGGGCCGGTTGGAATGGCGGGTTGTGCAACATTACCTCCGGTGGAGACGTCGATTAGGTCGACGCCCCGCTCCTTGAGCAGATTGACGAGCCGGACGATCTCCTCGACGTCCCTACCCTGATCCTCCCAGTCCGTGGCGGACACTCGAACAAATAGCGGCATCGATTCTGGCATCCTTGCCCGAGCCGCCTCGACGACTTCGAGCGTCAACCGGGCCCGGTTCTCGAAACTACCGCCGTAGTTGTCACTTCGTGCGTTAACCATGGGCGAGAGGAATTGGTGCAGCAGGTAGCCGTGTGCCGCATGAATCTCAATGACCTCGAAGCCTGCCGCCACCGACCGTGTCACCGCATCGGCGAATGCCTGGATCAGCCCCTTGAGGTCGTTGACCGTCGCTGCGGCGGGCGCGCGCAGCGCGCCGAAGGCCTGAGTGGTCGGCCCCAAGGTGGGCCAACCTCCGACGTCCAACGGCACCGAACCCGTGCCGTCCCAAGGGCGGTAGGTGGAGGCCTTGCGTCCAGCGTGCCCCAACTGAATAGCGGCGACGGCGCCGTTCTCGCGGAGAAACCTCGTAATGCGTGCCCATGGGGCGATATGGGAGTCAGCCCATATGCCTGCGTCGTAAGGGCCGATGCGGCCGTCGGCCCTCACGCTTGTGGACTCCGCCATCACCAGTCCAGCGCCTCCTACGGCTCGCGACCCTAGGTGCACCAAGTGCCAATCAGTGGGATGTCCGTCAAGCGCTGAATGTTGACACATCGGACTGACCCAGACTCGGTTGCGAGATTCGATCGCCCGCAGCGATATTGGAGAGAACAGTTGCACCTGGCGTCGAGCGCGGACCTGATTTACCTGCAATGCGTGCAGAGCGGAGTGCGGCACTTTTCCCACCATTTCCTAAAAACGAGCGTTTGTTTTGTTAGATTTATTACTCTAGATTTCGAAGAGATGAAATGTCAAGGAGTACGGTCCTTCTGGAGTAGGAACCTTCGGCTCAAGCGGCAAACCGTCCACACCCCGATTCGGCAAACCTTTACGATCTGACTATCTGACGTTGACGGCGCCGGTTCGTCTGTTCGGTAAAGACTTTCGCTCCCTTTTTGTTGACGCGAGCCGACCGACATGGAGATCCATGGATTTTCCGTCCCGATTGCCGGCGGTCGCGTTGATACACATAAATTGCACAGCCCCACAGCAGCTACCACCTCGCGGAGCCGAATGCGTTCAGCAGTCACGGAATCTATCCGAGGTCGATGTACGAGATCCGCCGACTCGACTGTCGGGACTTGGGGAACTGCGAGAAATCCTTCACGTCGAGCATGCCCGTCGCTCGTCGCTGGCCGCTCGGAAAGCATTGCTCTTGGCGTTATTTCATAATCGTCGGGGATAGCCCTACTCTCGGAAAGACCTCAGTGCGTGCAGCCACCTGGCCGACTCCTGCATGCGTTTCGCACGCTCGATTATCAGTACGCCAATTTCTTTCAGAGCGATTCGTCTAGATTCACGAATGCGAGTGTGAATAGCTTTCCATGAAAATGCAAGCAAGTTCGTGTCTCGGGTTGCTTCTCGAGCTCGTGAGCTTCCAGTCGTGGCACGCCCGCTCGCGGGCGTGCCACGCTACTCAGATTTCCAGGTCTAATCACGGTGACTTCTCTTGCGCCAAGTGTGGCGTACGAGGATGCCCTGGCAGACTCGTACCTCTCCATATTCCCGCCCGCCAGATTCGGCCACGACCCGATGGTTCGAGCCTAGCTCGTGGCCTGCCGCACGAACTCGAGTGCCCGACGTGCGGCGACCGGATCCTCGAGGTCCGCGTCGATCACGAAGTCAGTGACCCCGACGTCGACAAACTGCTCGACCTTCGGGAGAAGCCGCTCGACGTCACCGATCGCACGCAGCAACAACCGTGGAGCCACCCGCCCCCGCCGCTGCGATTTGATCGCCTCGATCCCAATTTTCACCTCACCGACATCGAAAGTGTCCATCCGCTGAATCGCGAACCAACCGTCGGCCCGTGCAGCCCGGCGCAACGCCGCCTTGGACATCCCGCCGACGACGATCGGGATCCGGTGGTCCGGCGTCGGATAGGAAAGAACCCCTTCCGGCAGCGAGTAATGCACTCCCTCGAACGCGGCAGGCTCCCCGGTCCATAGGTCCTCGAGCAGGTGCATCCACTCATCCATCCGGCGACCACGCGAGCCAAAGGGAACCCCGAGTGCCTCGAACTCCTCGGCAAGCCATCCTGCGCCCACTCCCAGCATCACCCGACCCCGGCTGGCCACGTCGATGCTCGCCAGTTGCTTGGCAAGCGTGACCGGGTTGCGTTGGGGCAGGATCAGGACACCTGTCCCGATCTCGACGCGCTCGGTTGCGGCGGCGCACAATGCCATCGCCACGACCGCGTCGTTCCAGGGAGTACGTGGATCCCAGGCGGGTACTCCGTCGGCAGAGAACGGGTACTTGGACCGAGTCTCGCTAGGCATCACCACATGGTCGGGAATCATCACGCTGTCGAAACCGGCAAGTTCCGCGTTCTGCGCCAATCGAACAATTCCGGGTTCAAGCGAAAGGTGGCCACGGGTCGGCAGCCAAACTCCCACCCGAATCATCGTTCATCCCTTATCAGGTGATCAGTGGGCACCGGCGGGTGCGTTGAGTCGACGGCCACAGCCCGATCCACCACGACTACGTCCTCGAAGTGGAGCACCTGGCGCTCCCCGCGAAAGTTGTCGACATCGGCCAGCGCGGCCTTTCCTTCGTCACTGGCCCAGGCACGTTCGAAGTCCTCGCGGTTTGCGTACTCGATAATTGCAAATCCGTCAGGTGAACCGTCGAGAGCGTCGTCCGCTCCCGGTGCTCCCGCTGGGAAGACCCGGTGCCGTTGGATATAGCTCATGATGCCGGGTACTCGGGCAGCCAGCGGTGCATGGATGTCGCGCCAGTAGGCGTCAAACTGTGCAAACGACAACCCGGGCTTGCGCCACATCAATGAGATCGTGCGCAAAGGCTCATCGGACGTCGGGTTCATGCTGTCGCCCAAGGCCGAACGACCGGCTTGATCTCGGTCTGGTTCAATAGCGCCTCCAAGGCGTCGGTCGCCGTCTCCAGGGAATAGCTGTTGCCGGTAAACATGTCATCCCATCGGTATTCACTCGATCGCGCTGCCAGGAACTCCATTCCCTTGTGATAGCTGCCGATCTTTGCGGCGTAACTGCCGGTAACCCGCATGCCCTTGGTCACGATCTGCGACGCTACGACCTCTTGCGGAGTACCACTGAGAGAGCCGACCACGACGTATCTCGAATTCTTCGCGGCCATGTCGATTCCCTCGCTGAACACGCCCGGGGCTCCAGACATCTCCAGAATTACGTCCGGGCCGCCAGCGGTTAGTTCCCGCACCACTTGTAGGCGTTCCTCACGGTCAGGGATCTCGTCCACGGAGACTACATCGGTGGCTCCCCATGCTTTGGCCAACTCGAGTCGGTCTGCGGGCCCGCCGACCACCACTAGCTTGCTCGGGCGGTGTTCTGCAGCCATCGCAACGGCAAACAAGCCCACCGGACCACTGCCCTGCACAACTACCCGGGACGAGTAGTCGATCTGGCCGACCTTATCGATGGCCTCCACGGAGGTGCGCGCAGCGCACGAAGCAGCGGATGCCAGTTCGCTGGAGAGAGCCTCCGGGACCCGCAGCCGCCCTGCAGTGGGCCATACGTAGGAGTACTGGGTGAAGCCGGCCGCCGAATACGGAAATACGTCGATCGCCTGAAGCATGCCGACCTGACGGTTCGTGCACAACGAGGTCTCGTTCTCGACCGAACACATCAGGCACCGTCCGCAAGGTCCTGGTTCCCAGATCACTCGGTCTCCAACTCTGATCTCCCGACCCACTGAGTCGACGTCTGCCCCGGCGCCGATCTCGACGACCCGCCCAACGATCTCGTGCCCAAGGATGATCGGCGGTGTCACTGGGATGGTCGCCGACATCGATCCCTTCCACATGTGGACATCGGACCCGCACACCGTGCTCACCTCAACTGCGACCACCAGGGCACCGGGCTCGGGTCGTGGGACGTCGACCTCTCGAACTTCTAGCTTCTGGCCGAAGTCACGCACCACGGCCGCGAGGGCGGTACGCGAGTTTGGGACAGTGAGTTTCATGTGAATGCTCTCCTTGATTCAGGTTTCGCGAGGGGCTGGTCTGCTTCTTTCACTACGTGGGTGAGTGCATATGCCACCAAGCCCCTCAGTACTCACCCATCACCATTTCCGGCGCTGAACCCATTCAGAGTTCGGCAGAGTCGAAGCCGAGGGGCAACGCGATCGACTTGACCTCATAGAAGCTCTCTATGCCCTCGCGGCTGTACTCACGGCCGAGACCCGAATGCTTGACACCACCGAAGGGGCCACCGCCGCCGCCCGGCAGACCTTCGTTGATCCGGCAGGTACCGGTCTCAATACGGGTAGCCACTTCCACGCCCCGCTTCACGTCGGAGGTGAACACCGCACCGCCCAGGCCGTACTCGGAATCGTTGGCGATGTCGATTGCCTCATCTACGGTGTCGTACTCGATCAGGCTCAGCACAGGACCGAAGATCTCCTCGCGAGCGATCTTCATCGTGTTGTTCACATCACTGAAAATCGTTGGGGTGACATACCAGCCCTTGCCGATGTCCGGTCGCAGACCGCCGCAGATGATCGTTGCACCCTCGCTTACTCCGGCGTCGATGTAACCCTCCACACGCTCACGTTGTCGGTCCGAGACCAGGGGGCCGACGTCGACCTCCTCGTCGTGCGGGTTACCCACCTGCATGCTCGAGACCGCCTCGACCAACCGCTGTGTGATCTCCGCGGAGCGCGACCTGGGCACCAGAATTCGGGTGGTGGCATGGCACACCTGACCATTGTTCGGCAGCGAACTGTCGATCAGCAGCGGCAGGTGTGCATCCAGGTCGACGTCGTCGAGCACCACCGCGGCAGATTTGCCGCCCAACTCGAGCGTGGTCCGGGTGAGCCGGTCACCGCAGATCGATGCGATCCTGCGACCGGCCGCAGTACTGCCGGTGAACGAGACCCGAGCCACTCCGGGGTGACTGATCAGATATTCGCCCAATCCACGACCACCCGGCAAAATGCTGAAAAGTCCTCTGGGCAGGCCTGCCTCGATGGCAGCCTCGGCCACCAGGTACGCCGACAGCGGGGTCTCCGGCGCTGGCTTCACGATCACGGGACACCCAGCGAGAAGCGCTGGATAGAGTTTACCCAGCACCAACGGCACCGGACCATTCCACGGAATCACCGCAGCTACGATCCCCACCGGTTGTCGGTCCACCAGCACAGTGCCGGCGGCCCCGTCACGCACCTCTCGCGTCTCCAGCGCGAGTGCATCGTCGATATAGCGCTGCACGCCCAACACGCGCGCCTCGGTCTGGCGCTTGATCCAACGGTACGGGGACCCCATCTCGTCGACTTGGAGGCGCACGGCCTCCTCGATCCGGGGTTCCAGCGACCGGGCGATCTCGGCGACGTAGGAAGCCCGCTCCTTGACCGACAGGCGGCGCCACTCATCCTCGGCATGAACCCGCTGCGCAGCCGCCACCGCCTTGTCCACGTCGGCCGGCTCGCTCATCGGCACGGACCCGATCAATTCCTCGGTGATTGGCGAGATCACCTCGATGCGGTCCGAGCCACTCGGCTCGACCCACTCGCCGCCGACGAACAGCGAAACCTTCTTCAACATCTACTCGTGTCCTTTCGACAGGTGTGCAGGTAATAGCCTCCGACGGCGATCGAGGTCACCGGCGATCGAACTCCACACGCTCGGCGACCAGATATCCGGCCGCGTGCTTGAAGGTCAGGTCCAGCATCAGGTTGGCGATCTCCGAATTCCCGAAGAACTCCTCCGCCCAGTACTGGTTGTCGAAGACAAACTCCAGGTACCCGACCTTGTCCGACTCAGGCAGCAGTCGCCCGGTGAACAGTTGGCCGGACTCGGTTACGGGTGCCGTCTCATCCTCGTTGACCACGTAGTTGGCGGTAATCAACCTGATACCGCACTGTTCCTCTGCGGCGTCTACCGCAGATGTCGCCAAGCACGTCAGCAGGGCGCGGGCCTCGTCTGCCGAGGTGGTCAGCTCGCGGTCGTACTCGAACAGCACCATCGCCGACGATGTCAGTCCCGCCCGGCGATCCAGTAGGACGTGTTCGGTCACCTCGCAGCGCCGCAGATCACGGACGCAATGGACCACATCGTTGGCCACTGCCCGCGACAAACCCTGGGGCGTCACTTCCCCGTGTCCGTCGGAGGACCGGACCCAGTTTGCTACGAATCGCCAGGCTGTCAGCCGGTGCTCCCAGCCACCGGACCGGTCGTACTGTCGCTCCACCCTGCGGGTGTGGTAAGCAACTCGGTCAGGGTCGTTCGTAGCGCCGATCCGGGCCAGTGGGACGTGCACTCCCAGGTAGTGGGCCTCGCTCTCGGCAATCGGATGCGAGCGGGGCGGGTCGACGCGGATGATGAATTTTTTCAGGTCATCCATTGCGACCCTCCGGTCCGTTGTCCGTGCGGTGAATCGTCGTCGAGTCGCGGCAGTCGCTGTAAGACCAGCCGCACCGTCCAGGCGGTTGAATCGGTTGTAGTCGTCATGTGCCGAGGCCAAGCAGATCGACGGCGTTCTGGCCGAAGCAACGCTCGCGCAGTTCTTCGGTCTCGAACGGCAGTTTCCGGAACTGCTCCACGCTCTGCCCCATCGGGCGCACCGGGTACGAACTGGCGAACAGCAACCTGCGCCCCAGATACGAGTGCGCCGCCTCCAGATATCCGGAGGCACCTGGCGTATTGGGCATGTTGAGGTAGATGTCAGGAATCACGTATATGTTCGTGTGCCGGTAGGCGACGCCGCAGATCTGGGTGACGTGCGGCCACCCCCCGTGCGGCACCACAATCTTGAGCTCGTTGAATCGCGCTGCCACTCGCTGCAGGTGCACCGGGTCGCAGTAGGTCAAGTCTGGCC
>NZ_JBFUHV010000266.1:0-8589 GCF_056402215.1 Rhodococcus sp. P4_B6
AGTTTGACCCATTCACCCAACAGACTCTCGTTGAGGCCGAGTTCTCGGGCGACCTCTGCGATGGTGCGACCGGAGTCGATCACCCGGTGGGCAGCCTCGACCTTGTACTCGGTCGTGAACGACCGACGCTTGCGAGGGGGCATACGGACATCCTTCCAGCGGGACCGGTGTCCCGCCAAGTCGGTGTCCACTTTCCGGGGGGAACCTCACGCGGGCACGTTCATCGCGCTGAAGGTGGTCGCGTACTGGTAGGACGGATGGAAGGTGAGTGATACGCAGGCATGCCGACCGGTGAACAGCCCAGCCTTGGTATTCCCAGCTCAGCTGTCCATCGTTGACGGCCGGGGTCCGTCGATCGTCGAACACGCGCCGGTGTGCAGGCTGTTCGCCAGATCGGTGAGCATCACACTCAGACAGGACCATCGAGGACCGGCCTCGCCGGCACCGACCTTGTCGAACTCGGTGGCGCAGCCGTGCAGCAGGCCGGGTCGGGTCTCGACGCACTGCCGGTGCGGCCGGCGACGGGCAGAAAATCCGGCAGAAACTGCCCGCCGGGTCCCCCGCAGCCCCGACGGTGGCCGGTTCGGCGCCCATCTCCTCACCGATCTCACCCCAGACGTCGATGTCCGTCTGCCGTTCCTCAACGACCCGGTCCAGGTCGAACAACTCGCGCACCACGGCAACAGTTGCACCCCGTTGACGACGCCGAACCCGCCGACCAGCCAACAGTGCGGTCAGCTTCCAGTGCTGCTCGGTGGCGGTGACCGCGACGGCGATCGGCTCCTCACAGGTGGGGTGATCTGCGCGGACGGGATGTGGGTTTCCAGCCAGTGCGCGACGCGTTCCCACCGATCGGCCACCGATCCGGGCGCGGTCAGGTACCTCGTCGGGTCGGTGGGCCGGTACGGACCGGGGCCGACTACTCGATCGACGTTTGTTGCTGCACGGTGCGGGCGTGTTCCTTCGTCGCGGCGATCGCCGCCTCGATACGGCTCCGCAGCACTTCATCGCTCAGGCTGGGACTATCGAACCCGCCCACCACGGCCAGATCGTCCCCGACGCGGAGGTGGGCGACCTCGTTGACCACCGACCCGTCCTCGCGGCGCGCCAACTCGCCTCCGGCGGAGACGATCTGCGTCAGTGCGTCGCCGCGGTCGGGCGCCTCCCCCGCCCGCACCGACGTTCGCTGGGTCTCCCGATCCCAGAACGATACGAACCACTCCATAACCGCTCCCTCAATTCACATCTCGCCAAGCGAACTGTATGGGTCACCGCTGTCCACGCGGGCAGACGGTCGGTGCGATCACACAGGGACATCGATTCCACACGAACGTTACGACGGCCACTGCCGCGAGAACATTCGCTGGAATCTACTGCAACGCGGACCCCTACCTTGCGAACAGGGCTCGACAAGTGCGGTGGCCCAGTCGTTCTTCGCCCTCGCCTTCAATGCTGCCTCCGCGGCGGCGGTGCGGCCGTCGAAACTCACCGATCGCCTTGACCTCGATGTCGCGGGTCAGGACGAAGCCTGCTCGACGGTGGCGTCCGGAGTGCCGTACGTGCGGGCCGGGCGAATGAGCAACTCGAGTGCCGCAAGCGCGAGTAGCGCACCACACGATCCGCAACACGACCAGCCTTGTCGCGTAGCGCCAGAACATCAGCAACAGAAAGCGACACCAATGATGCTGCACCAAAGATGAACTCGCAGATGATCGGCCTAAAGTTCCACAAGTCTTGCCCGGCGAAGGCGAAGGTCAGCCTCGTCGCGGCCAAGGACAAACTCGCCCAAGTCGACACACGATCCCGCAACACCGCGACCGATCTCGGACCTCCGTCCGTCCCGACCGGCTCCTGACCGCCAACAACGGATCGGCGAGCACCCGAATCGAGTGCACAGAATGCGGCGTCCCGGTGGCGATCTGTCCACCCCGGTCCGGGAACCGCGCAGGAGTGGTGGATGGCTAATCACACTGCTGCCCAGTACTGGTGGCGCGCCCTGTCCGACGATCTCACCGCAAAACGAGCCCAGCAGGAGTTGGATGAGTTCTCTCGTGTGCGGGGCGACACCCGGCTGCCACCCCACCGCAGAGGGAAGGGCGTCGGCGGCGACGGTGGCCGCGTGAGACCAGTTGACGACGCCGCAGCGCACCAGGATCCGAGCACGCGGAGGTGGTATCGCCGATCCGACACCCCATGGTGCACCTCCTCCTCAACCTCCGATTTCCGGCTCAGTCCGGTTGCGGGAGCGAACGACTCCTAACTCACTTCCACGGCAGGTCTACGGAATAGTTTCCGGCGCGGTCGTGGTGCACACCACGTCGCGAGGAATGTCTGTCCTCCGGGGCAGGCACTGCATCGTGATTGCGAGGGCGGGGTGCTGTTATATATGCGATGTGGTGGACATACTTGAATGCACGACGATTGGACAACCGGACCTGATGATGGACGCGGAAGGATCGATGTCGATGCGACCAGCGCTCGCCCGAGATTCACTGTCGCCGCTGCGGATGTACGCAGCGTTCTGTCGCACGCACCCGCACTCTCCGGTCCCGGACGACCACGTCACCGAGAACGGATACCGTCTCGGGCGGTGGCAGACCCGTCAGCGTGTCGCCCGGATGCTCGGAACACTGCCGGCCAGCCGGATCAGCGAGCTCGACGCGATCGGTTTCGTGTGGGCCGAGAACGGGCAGCCCCTCCCGGCGGTCGCGAGGACGGATTCGAAGCGTCGGCGCATGTTGACGGCGATCGCCGCCTACCGCGAGGAGCACGGTGACGCCCTGGTGCCCGTCAACTACCTCACCGACGATGGCGAGCAGGTGGGGCAGTGGCTGTATCGGGCGGTGAAGAAATGGCGCGCGCACACCCTGCCGGACGAGGAACGTGCACCGCTCGCAGTGCTAGGGGTGTCACCGGCGGCCCGGCCGCGGGGTCCTCGCACGGCGGCATAGCTTCCCGGGTGGTGCCGGTCCGGTGCCGATCACAACGGTCGCAGTCACCCGCACGGGGTGAGAACCTACCGGGTGTCGCGGTGTCGCGGTGTCGATCTCGGCGATGGTGCCGCGCGGTGGCTTTCGCCCGATCGGCTGCCCTCCCCCAATCCCGATCCCGATCCCGGATATCGACTCACTCGTGCCATATCCCACGGTGATCGAAACCCAAATTTGGTCGGGCGACAGTTTCCGATTTCGGTGCGATCCGCTGTAGTGCGTTTCCGTGGATTGTTACGATCGATGCAGCAATGGGCGTTGCTGATGCCGTTACTGCACACGCAATCCCATCCGGCAGCAGCAATTTTGTCGCGGATACTCGGAGGAGTTCTCATGGCATTGCCCACTTTGACACCGGAACAGCGAGCGGCAGCCTTGGCGAAGGCAACTCGGGCACGGAAGCTGCGCAGCGAACTTCTCTCGGCTGTGAAGTCGGGTGACCTCACCGTGAGCGCGGTGTTCGAAAAGGCCGAATCCGACGACATCGTGAAGCAAACGAAGGTGTCCGCCCTCGTCAAGTCACTCCCCGGCGTGGGTCCGATCAAGGCCGCTCAACTGCTCGAGGAGCTGTCGATCTCCGATACGCGCCGGATCGGTGGTCTGGGGCCGAATCAGCGGAAGGCACTCGTCGACGCCGCCGCGAGGTGACCGGTGCGCTGCACGGACATCGCAGCGGGTCAGTGAGCCGCGTTGTACGCCTCCACGATATCGGTGGGCATCCGCCCCCGGACCCCCACCTCGTAGCCCTGCTCGCGCGCCCATTCACGGACCGCTCGCACGTGCTCGCGGTCTCGCCGGGCCGGCGTCGCCGGGCCACCGCCGGAGTGGATGGTGCCTGCGGTCCGGTGCCTGCGGCCACCCACCCTTGTCGCATGCTCAATGTAGTAATCGAGCGTCTTGCGGAACTCTGCCGCATTCTTCGCCGACAGATCAATCTCGTAATCGATGCCGTCGACGGAGAAGGCGATCGTCTCACCTTTTCCGGCGTCGATGGAAGTTCCGTCGATATCGTCGACGTGTTCGACCACTATTCGGCGCGCCATGCCCACTCCCTCATTTTCTTTACCGGTCGACTGTACTGCCCACGCGAGAGGACGGCATCCTCGCGATATCCGCCCGACCGACCGACGAAATTGAACGCGGCAATTGAGACAGCACAATTCTCGATTAATGTCTCTCACATCGGCGTCCACGACCCGAACAGCGCGCCCCGCACAAACGACCAGCGCCACCGCCACCGCCACCGCCGGGCACCCTCCCCCAGTGTGACGCATTCGTGCCTCCGACCCCGACGAAACCCTTGCGGTGCCACCGCGGGCGTGGTGATCTGTTCTCGCCTCCCCAGCCGGCGGTTTCGCAATCGGTGACCGACAAGGGGGACGCTCCCTGGCACCGGGGAGCACGGCTCCGCCAGTCTGATCACGATTCGCGTCGCCGCCTGGGCGAGGCTTTGCACTCTCACGGCACGCTGGATTTGTTTCGCTCCTCACTGAGTGAGCATCGAAGGACGGGTGAACGATGGCGTTCAGGTATCGGGCGACGAGTTTCGCGTGCGGCCTGTTGGTTTTCTCCTCCTTCGGAGTCTTCTCCTGCGTGATCGAGGATTCTCTTGACGGTGCGGTGTTCTACTCCGTCACGCTCATTCCACCGGGCGACCTTCTCCTACGGCGGCTACGCGAAATGCACCGCATGCGGAGGCAGGTGCCAAGTGCGGACCATAGACCCACACCGGAGGGACTCCCGCACATGCACACAGACGCGGCACTGCTCAAAAAGTAGCTGGTACGACCGCCTATACCTTCTCCCGCGCCGGATGGTGGCGGCGAGCCTCGACGATCCCGCGCAGGGCGCTGGCGACCAGGTTCCCCGCCGGCTGTCGAGGTGTGACTTCGCCACCAGCCGAGGACGCCGCCGACGCCACACCGGAACCACAAACCGAACGTCCCCGAGGGCCAATTCGTGACGAATGACGTTCCGCGTGTCGCCCGGGCCTGACGCCCTCGCCGATGTCAGGGCGATGCAGCACCGACGTTCGCGGACTCCGGCCCATTCCGATCCCCCGCACCAGGAAACCCTGGCGTACCTGCGCACCCGGATCGACCCAGACCCCAGCTGCAGGAGTATGCCGAACAGCCGGCCGCCGCCAACCACACCGAGCGCAGGATTGATCGTGAGCGAGGTGGTTTCACCGTCACGGTCTGTGCCCGGCCTCCGGGTCGTCGATGCACCGGGCGAACACCACCCGACCAGATCCCTTGCGTCCCGCCGGGGACGCGCCGGCAGAAATATGCGTGTGGCGTAGCTCACATTTCTGCGATACGCGGTCGGGTGGGCCTACCATTTCCCTCGCACCGGTACACACTGAGTGCAGGTTGCCGATGCCGTCTCCGCCAGTCAAACCCCCAGTGACTGGCGGAGATTCGGCACACACTCGGTGCACCGGCATCTGCCGAGCCAGTTGAGGATTGCATACGCAATCAACGCCTAAGGAGACGCTGGAGGGGCAACCACCCAATCCCCCGACGCAGAACCACCGCACCGGTCGCGGAGCCAAGGAGTTCCTGATTAGCGCCTCGGGGCGTCGATCCGAAGAAGCGGCAATGCTGCATCATTGCCGGAAAGTACCGGCAGCTGATCGAATTCTCGGATAGGTCGTGGCTCCTGTATTGCGACCGCCCTCACCGTCACCACAGCCGCACTCAACGGCCCGCACCCGGCCGCGGTCGGACAAGACCTCTGGCTCACCAAATGCGAAGCCCGGCAATTTTGTACACCACCCGCCGGTGGGCCCACGCCATCCGCGCCGCCGACCCCGACCTCGACCTCGACGGACTCGCCTGCCGGCCCCGGCGCAACGACGACACCCTCGCCTTGGGTCCTCACCACCGACCCCGCGATCACACCCCACCCCGACCTGACCGTCCACCCCACCACCACACCCCGGCCCCTCGACCACGGCCCCGGCCGCGACCTCGTCGCCCGCATCATCGCCGACCACAGCGCCATCCTCTCCCCCACCCGAACCGCACCAACGTCAACGCCCTCCGACACACGGCACCGACATCAATGCGTACCGACCTCGACGAGCGGCTGTCGCCCTTGTCTCTGTGAATGATCCGTCGGTGCGAGCGACCACCCGGAAAGTGCGTGCGCACAAACCACGAAGGATGGTTCACCCACCTGACCCCAGGGATGTCGCGCACACTGCTCACCGGTCTTCCGGAGGAGCAAAGTCAAAGCGGAAATGCTCACTGTCGCCTGCCATGAGCATGGGACCGGTCTGACCTGATTTCTGCCACCCTCATGGGACCACTCGGATTGCCAGTCATGGGACCACCCGGCGCGTCGCGCCGAAGTCCCGCCGGATGACTCGTTTGATCGTCGTGTCGGTATCCCCGGTCACGAAGGCGGACGGGCATGGCTTTTCGGGAGGTCAACGTGAACGAAGTCAAGGAAGTGCTCCGGGTCTGGCTCGGGGTGCCCGGGTCCCGGCCACCGGGGCTGCGCACGATCGCCGCGCACTGCGGGGTGGACCGCAAGACCGCGCGGCGGTACATCGAGGCCGCGCAGGCCGCGGGCCTGCAGCGCAGCGACGGCGCCTGGGCCCTCGACGACGGGCTGATCGGGACGGTGATCGAGGCGGTGCGCCCGGCCCGCCCGAGCGGACACGGGCCCGCATGGGACCGGCTGCTGGGGTTCGAGGACCAGATCACCGCGTGGGTCGCCGGCGACGGGAACCATCCACCGCTGACGATCACCAAGATCGAAACGCTGCTGGCCCGCCAGGGCTGCGTGGTGCCGTATCGGACGTTGCACCGATTCGCCACCGAGCGGTGCGGTTTCGGCCGCAGGGACACCACCGTCCGGATCGTCGACGGCGATCCCGGCAGCGAATGCCAGATCGACTTCGGCTACCTGGGCTATCTGACCGACCCGGAGACCGGGCGGCGCCGCAAGGTGCACGCACTGATCTTCACCGCCGTGTACTCGCGGCACATGTTCGTGTGGCTGACCTACTCGCAGACCCTGGCGGCGGTGATCGCCGGCTGCGAGGCGGCGTGGACCTTCTTCGGCGGTGTCTTCAAGGTCCTCATCCCGGACAACCTCAAGCCGGTGGTGACCGAGGCGGACGCGGTCAATCCGCGGCTGTCGCAGGGCTGGCTGGACTACGCCCAGCACGCCGGGTTCGTCACGGACCCGGCCCGGATCCGGTCCCCGAAGGACAAACCTAGGGTCGAGCGCGCAGTTCAATATGTGCGCGGGAACTACTGGGCCGGTGAGGAATTCGCGGATCTAGCGGAGGCGCAACGCCACGCCGAGGCGTGGTGCCGTGACACCGCCGGGATGCGGACGCACGGCACCACCGCCGCCCGCCCGCTCGAGGTGTTCGACGAGGACGAGGCGCCGATGGTGCTGCCGGTTCCGCCGGTTTACGACGTGCCGATCTTCAAACAGGTCAAGGTGCACCGCGACTTTCATGCCGAGGTGGCCAAGGCGTTGTATTCGATACCGGGACAGTGGATCGGSTCCACCCTCGAGGTGCGGGCGGACAGTGCGCTGGTGAAGTTCTAYSYSCGCGGAACCCTGGTGAAGGTGCACCCGCGCCAGCCCGCCGGTGGGCGCAGCACCGAYCCGGAGGATCTGCCCACCGAGAAGGTCGGATAYGCGATGCGGGAYCTGGACCGGCTGATCGGCACCTGCGCCGGGCACGGCCGCTGCGTCGGCATCTACGCCGAACGACTGCTCGACGATCCGCTGCCCTGGATCCGGATGCGGGCGGTCTACCGGCTGCTCGGGTTGGTCCGCCGCTACGGGCCCGGCCCGGTCGAAGCGGCGTGCAGCACGGCACTGGATCTGGATGTGGTGTCGGTGAGCAAGATCGCCTCGATGCTCGAACGCGCCACCGAGACCACCGCACCGCTGCTGCCGGCCGCCGGGTCGGCGGCCCCGTCCCGCTTCACCCGCGACCCCGCCGAGTTCGCCACCTCTGGGACCACCCCTTCCACCTCTGGGACCACCCCTGCCACCTCTGGGACCACCTCCGCCACCGAGAGGACCACCCCTGCCACTGCCGGGACCGGCGTCGCCACCGAGAGGACCGGGCATCTGACGGTGATCGCCGGCGGCAACACCGACACGAAGGAGCCACGATGACCACCCCGCCCGCACCCATTTCCGGCCCGGTCGATCCGATCGGCGCCGACCTGATCGCCCTTCTCAAAACACTCAAACTCGGCGCCCTCAAGGACACCCTGCCCGAGCGACTCGCCCTGGCCCGCCAGCACCAGCTCAGCCACGTCGCATTCCTGGAGCTGCTCCTCGCCGACGAGGTATCCCGGCGGGAATCACGCTCGGCCACTTTGCGGTCGGCGAAGGCCGGTCTGGATCAGTCGATGCGGATCGACACCTGGAACGCCCTCGACGACCTCCGCTACGACCGATCCCTGCTCTCGGATCTGGTCTCACTGCGGTTCGCCGAGGCCGGCCACTCGGTCCTGGTTCTGGGACCGGTCGGGGTCGGCAAGACGCACCTGGCGACCGCCCTCGGGCACGTCGCGATCCGGCGCCGGATGACGGTGCTCTGCGCCCGCGCCGACAA
>NZ_JBFUHV010000267.1:0-8575 GCF_056402215.1 Rhodococcus sp. P4_B6
CCCCTGATCCCCGACGTCCGCACCATCACCCCCACTTCGGTCCAGTCGCCCCCCAGGAGCCCCAATGGGACTGTCCACCACCACCGATCAGCCGGCCGAACCCGCCGTCGACCCCCAGTTCACCGGGACCGCCGCCGAGCGACCCGCGACCCGCCGCCGGATCTACCCGTGGCTCGTGTTCGCGCTCACCTTCGCCTTGCTGCTGTCCGACTACATGTCCCGCCAGGTGCTCAGCGCAGTCTTCCCGTTCCTGAAAGCCGAATGGGCCCTGTCCGATTCCCAGCTGGCCTCGCTCACGAGCATCGTCGCCCTGATGGTCGGCCTGCTCACCTTCCCGCTGTCGCTGCTCGCCGACCGTTGGGGCCGGGTGCGGTCGCTGATCCTGATGGCGGTGCTCTGGAGCATCGCCACCCTGTTCTGCGCGGTGGCGGCCAACTACGAGCAGCTGCTCGCCGCCCGCTTCCTCGTCGGGGTCGGCGAGGCCGCCTACGGCAGCGTCGGTATCGCGGTGATGCTCAGCGTCTTCGCGCCCCGCGTCCACTCCACTCTCAGCGGTGCGTTCATGGCCGGCGGCTCGTTCGGTTCGGTCGTCGGCGTCTCACTCGGCGGAGTCATCGCTGTGCACCTGAGCTGGCGGTGGTCGTTCGCGGCGATGGCGGTGCTCGGCCTGATCCTCGTCGCCATGTTCCGGGCCGTGGTCACCGAACGCCGGCTGGCCGCGCACGCGGTCGACCAGGACGCCGCGCCGGTCGCTCGCTCCGACAGCCGCCCAATCCGGGTCCCGGTCTCGACGCTGTTCACCAACCCTGCCGTCTGGTGCGCGTACCTCGGCGGCGGACTGCAGATTTTCACCTCCGCCGTGCTGCTCGCCTGGACCCCCAGCTTCTTCAACCGCTACTACGGCATGGCTCCGGACAAGGCCGGCGTGATCGCCTCGGTCTTCGTGCTGCTGATCGGCACCGGAATGGTGGTGTGCGGCATGATCACCGACCGTGTCAGCCGCCGCAACCCGGCCGGGAAGTGGTCCAGCGCCATCGCGTTCTGCGTCATCTCGCTGGCCGCCCTCGGCATCGGACTGCAATTGGAGACCGGTGCGGCGCAGCTGACCCTGATCGGCATCGGCGCCTTCTTCTCCGCCGGTTCCTCCGGTCCCACCGCGGCGATGGTGGCCAGCCTGACGCACCAGTCGGTGCGGGCCTCCGCACTCGGCAGCCTCACCGTCGCCAACAACATCCTGGGACTGGCCACCGGACCGTTCGTCATCGGTATCCTCGCGGACCATCGTGGCCTGCTCGGTGCACTGCAACTGGCCCCGCTGGTGTACCTGCCGGCGATCGTGGCACTGTTCGTCGGGAGGCGGATGTACGCGGCCGGCCTCGCGAAGCTCGCGGCGCAGAGTGCCGCCGCAGCAGCCAAGGCCTGACCCGCGGCCGCCCAGCTCGCCGGTCACGCCGAAATCTTCACCAAGGCGAGGCTCTGTGCTGTGCCGAAATCGTTGATGGTTCGATCGCTGGCGCGAGTGTCGATCAGCCGCTCCCGGATCGTGGCGAAGGGGTCGGGATTCCGGACGAGGTGGCGGTGTACCGCCTGGCAGACCGGCTCAGCCGGGAATGGGCGCAGCAACCGCTGAGATAGACCCGCACGCAGCGGATCGGCCCCGGAAGTGTCTGAAGGGTCCGCCATTACCGATCAGGTTTGTCAGGCGCGGCCGAGTAGGTGCCAGGGACAGCAGGTCGATCTTCGGCTCGCACCATCCGCCGCTGAGAGCAAAGAGCAACAGGCCGCCACATACCAATCTGCGGAACCCCGCGGATCAGGACCGGGAACGAGTCACCGGTCTGGGTAGTGAGTGGCGACCTGTTGCTCGTCGCGATCGTCACAGTAGATCGCCCCACCGACAAAAGCGCCGAAACACAGGCGTCCGCGGCCGACCACCACGAGCAAGTCAGGCGATGATGCCCAGAAGCGCGTGACGCTGATTCGTTCCAAGACCGCCGACCCTCCGGGTCTCAGCGATCGACAGATCCTCGAGGATCTGCGCCGCCTTCACCGGACCGACACCGGGAAGCGCCTTCACCAGAGCCGAAACTTTGGTCTTCTTCGCGACCTCGTCGGTTTCCGCCTTCGCGAGCACATCGGAAACCGTGAGCTCACCGGACTTGACCGCGGCGAGGAGCTCCCCGCGCGCCTTCCGGGCCACAGCGGCCTTCTCCAATGCTTCAGCGCGCTGCTCGGGCGTCAGAACGGGCAATGCCATCAATGGACTCCTTACTGCTCTGACCGGCCCAGACGGCCGGCCTCGGATGAGATCGCGCCATTCACGTAGGCGCCGACGTAGGGCGACGCCAGCGGTCGGCGCTTCCCTCGCCGACCGCTGGCGGCGTGATCAAGGGTAACACTAGAGTCGAATATGTGTTCGAACGATGGAGAGCTGTGTACAACCCGAAACCGTGGCGAGAAGTGTGCCCACCGCGGCCGGTGACCATCGACGTCTCTGCCGCAATGGCTCACCACGGTGGCCGCGCCGCGAACGACCTTCCCCTTCGAGTTCGCGCCGAGGGGCTTGACCTCGACGTCCAAGTCCCCGGGTTGCTCCATGCCTGGGCACGTACCTCCCGCGGCGAATGGCTCGCATCGTGCACCTTCACCATCCCCACCGGCAACAAGTTGGGAAGTCTCGAGGTCACGCACTGGTGCCCCGCAGCGGCCGTCACCGCCGCCGACCAGGCCTGACCCATCCGCTGCATTCCTACTGCCTGGCGGTGGTCATTGCGTGAGGAACCCGTGACCCGATGTGCTGCACCCGGATCCAGGCAGAAGCCGGCGACCTATTCCTGATCGCGGCCTCGCCGCGGACTGCAGGGAATGAATGACCCCCAACACCGGACAAAATGTAGGCGCAACCCAGGTATGGCGCGCTGGTCGAAGCAAACCGTCGTCGGGGCCATTCGGATCCGAAATCGACCGACTCCTGGCTCGACTCGACATCGACGGCAGCAAATATTGCAGGAATGTTTCACTCGATCATCTCGACCGGCGTTCGTACGCGCTCGCCTATCGAGGCCACAGCCACGCGAAGGTGCAGTCCGGCGTGAACTTGGGCCGCGAGATGCCTGCCATCTCCGCGTCCGGGAGATCGGGCCCCTCGGGAAGCGAGCCGATCGGGTCCGCCGGACCCCGTGACGCGATCGTCCCGGGCGGTCACTAGACTGATGGGCGTTCTGGTGAACATCCCCCCAATTTTGTTTCCAGAACACCCCCTGTGGCCCGACATCACCCCCCGATGCCGGGCCACACCCCTGTAGTAGCGACGACGAAACATCGCCCCCACGAGCGGGAACCGGTCGAAGAAACGGCCACCGGACCCCCGAACGCGTGCGTGGGCATTACAGCACGCCGTTGTAGAGTCATGCCGAGGAAAGTCCCGCACCGCCTGGCGTCGTATCGCAGCCCGTCTGCCGGGTCGACCGCCGGGCAGCAACCGGACTACCACCCGCATCGTCGACGGGCGATGAACAGGAAGGACCCTCACCAGATGGCCAACCCGCATCGACTGACCACCGATCAGGTCATCGACCTGATCAAGGAGGAAACCGGTACCGAACTTTCGGTCTCGACGTTCCGTGGGTACGTCTCTCGGGGACAAGCGCCGGCGCCGGTGGAGAAGATCGGCCGCACCCCGCTGTGGAAGCGCTCGGAAATCGTCGAGTGGGCGAACAACAGACCGGGGCAGGGCGCGCGCACCGATATCCGCAAACCCCGCCGGCGCCGCGCCGAGTGAGCACCTTCCCTTCTTACGACATCGACGGCCTGGAGGCCGGTCCGCGGGAGTTCGCCCACACCTGAAAGCCGGTCCGCACTACGCCAGCGGGATCCGGCGCGGGGGAGTGGTGGTGTACACAGGCGGAGGTGGGCACATGCTCCACGTGCTCCGGCGCGCGAGATGGCGTTACGGCCGCACGCGTAGGTCGAGAGTGTTTCCGCGGCTCGACGGGTCGGCCGTTCGTCGTGGGCGCCCGAAGGAGCGGTACGGCGGCCGGCGCTCGAATTGCATCACCGTGACGAAAGTGACGAGAGTCGGCGCGCGTTGGGATCATCTGGTGAAAGCCATTGGAGCAGATGGGAGGTCCTCAAAGGATCGGCGGCGGATGCTCGCCACAGGGTGCGGTGCACTAACTTGTCGTCGACATCTGACCCAATGCAATCCTAGCTAGCAAAAATTACCCGGGGAGGTTCGGATAGCCAGGAATCGTCACCAGCGGCTGAACATCCCCTCGCCGAGCGCGGTCGGACACCGTCACCGGCGGGCATCGGACCCGAAGGTGGTGGGGAAGGGGCTGGGACCGAGCGTGAGGGTGACCGAAGTGGGGCGGAGTCCGACCTGAGGCCAACTGGTGGTGACGGTCAGCGATCCGGTGGTCGGGTAGGTGCCGATCCAGTACTGCGGCGTGGTTCGGTACGRCCCGGATCCCTCCAGGCCGGAGTCGGGGACTGGGTGGAACGGGTCAGCGAGGCCGCCGAAGTCGTCGGCGAGGATGCGCACGGCCAGATAGGACCACTGCGCCGACCAGTCGTGGGGGTCGGTCAGGGACCGGGTTTCGTAGCGCGCGAAGTCGGCGCGGACACCAGTGACGCACAGTGCGAAGCGCAGCAGTAGCCCGGACGCGAACGCGGTCGCGTAGGACAGATCGAGAGTGAGGTCTTTCTGGGCCACGATCGGCATGCCCGCGTGCACGGTGATTCCTCTGGTGGTGGGCGGCGCGAGGGCCGGCCAACGATGGCGGCGCATGCTTCATCGTCGCATCACTCGGGCCCGCGGTGTCTGTGAATTTCCTGAGAGTCCCTCCCAGCCAAAACGATTCGAGTGCGAACCTACAGCCCGGTAATCGAGCTTCGGGATGCCAACCCGACCGAAACTGTGCTGTCGCCGAGCAGGGCCATGTCTGTTCGGAGTCCGCAGTGGCACGGGCGAACGCCGGACGGGTGGTGACATCACGCCACCACCGGAACCCCACCTGCCACCGGACCGGGCGCAGGCAGTGTCAGAGGGCGGCGGTGATCAGACCGGCAATGCCCGCCACCGCGACGAGCGCGAGAAGGGCCAGCGGGAAGGATCCGAGGACGGTGCACAGGAAGGTGGTTGTCAGCAGCGCCAGGCCGATGGTCACGGCGAAACCCGCTTCCCAGGACTCGAGGAGCGCCGCGTCGGTCGCCGTCGGGTCGCCGCGACCGGTGTCGAGGGTGGTACGTGTGGCGGACAGGTGTGGGCCGGGGACGACGGTCACGGGTGGTGCGGATCCTTCCAAGAGTCGAGGACAGTCGGTGGGGGGCTGGTGAACGCGTCATAGGTACTCCAGCACCGGAAAGAGGGCGATCGCGGACACGGTAATCCCCGCAACTCCAGCGACGACTCCGAGCAACGCCCGCAACGATGCCGACTCATCGTCTTCCACGCCGGACCGGGAGGTGGCGAAAGCGCCACACACCACGGCGGTCACACCCAGGACGAACCCGAGCCCAACCACCCAGAACGACGCGATGGACAACGACCCCAGGACGATCGACACGGTGGGCAGCCGCGATCCTCCACGCGGCCTCCGCCGGCGTTTGCGCCCGGAGGAACACCCGTCGCTGGTGAGATCTGATGGGCGCGAGGTAGCAGCGGTCATGATCCTCCTCCCGTTGCGTGGCCCGGTCGTCGGTGGTGCGAAGCCGGCCGTGCCAATCGATCACCTGTCAGCCACTGGCCCGACCCGGCAGCAAGAACGCTGCACCTGTGACCAGTGACTGTGGCTGGGCCCAGCAGTTTCTCGCGGGACCCTGCCACCAATGACAGAGAATTTAGCACTCTCCATGGTGGAGTGCTAACGATTTGTTTGGTCGGCATGGCGACACTGGGCCGGGATCAGGCATCGGAGTGTGCGTCGAGTTCCCACCGGAGAACGCGCCCACGCCGTTGTCGGAGGCACCCGCAATACTTATTCCCACCAGTCCCACGGGTAACAGGAGAACAGACATGCGTCATCGCCCCCCGGCCGCGTTCCTCGCTCTCGCTGCGGTATCCGCCCTCGGTCTGACCGGGTGCTCGGCCATCGCCGATGCTGACCCGGGCACCGGTTCGCTCGGGGGCGCACCGGCCGCCCCCGCACCGGCGTTCGATGCGGCGCCGGCGTTGGCGAAGCTCGATACCCTGGCGGTCAAGGGACGCGCCCCCAAGACCGGGTACACGCGAGAACAGTTCGGTCCGTCGTGGTCCGACGACAACAGCGTCGAGGGCGGCCACAACGGGTGCGACACCCGCAACGACATCCTGCGCCGCGACCTGGTCRACCTGACCTACAAAACCAGTACGCGGGACTGTGTGGTGGCGACCGGCACCCTGCACGACACCTACACCGGCACCACGATCGCGTTCGTTCGCGGCCAGGACACCTCCACCGCGGTGCAGATCGATCACGTCGTCGCACTCTCGGATGCGTGGCAGAAGGGTGCCCAGCAACTCAGCCCGGAGCAGCGCCGCGACCTGGCCAACGACCCACGGAACCTGCAGGCGGTCGACGGGCCCACGAATTCGAAGAAGTCCGATTCCGACGCCGCATCCTGGTTGCCGCCGAACAAGAGCTACCGGTGCACCTACGTCTCGCGGCAGATCGACCTCAAAGCCCTCTACCGGCTGTGGGTGACCCAGGCCGAGAAGGACGCGATGAGTCAGGTCCTGCACTCCTGCTAACGACACCCACCCCTGGGTTCGGCCGCGGGGGCAGTGGCCACCATCGCTGCCCCCGACGTAGGAGAGCACTCGTTCATCTGCGGGAATGGATGTGCAGCCAGCGGATTCGCGCTCAGCTCCGCGCTTGAGCCGAAAGCCGCCGGTCGCGGCGATGGACTCCCGCGCCGGTGTGCTGTGCCGACGTCCGCGGCCCCCGCGGCCGTGGACCGGGGGAGACCCCGAGAGCGGCGAGCGGACGACGCTCCTCGTCGGGCAATGCGTCGGCACGCCATTTCTTAACCGCCCGATACAGCCACTGGCCGACCTGTTCGCCGTCGGCGGTGACATAGTTCGCGGGCACCAGCGCGTTGCCGTGCTCTTCGCGGTACGCAGCGATTTCGGTGAGCATTCGCCGCTGCTTGCTGTCGGCGCGTGACACAGCCGGAACTGACATCGTCGTCGTCGCTCCACAGGAACCCGATCGCATCGAGTTGCTGGATGCGTTGGGGCGGCAGGGTGCCGAGCATGCGGGCAACTCGCTGGCGCTCTTGCCAACGCCCCAGTCGGAAGCCACCTTCGGTGACGTAGTCGGCCGGGATCGCAGTGCGAGGATGTTGACGCCGAAAGATGYGGTAGAGCTGCAGAGGAGAGGCCGCGGACTGGGTGGCGCGCATTGATATCGCATCCTTCCGAAAACCGTCGCACGTCTTCGAATTTGTCATTATTCCAAGTATGTCAATCGGTTTGACGATTCTGCAAGAAAGCAGGACTATCCAACAGAACGTAAGGGGATGCGCTGCTGGAACAGATCCCTATTGCCGATGGCCGGTGATGTCTTATTCCGCGGAAAAACTGCAGGGTGATCAGTGCGATCGCTGGGGTGATCACCAGGTTGCATCCCGTGTTGTCCTCGATTCAGCGGCCAGACCCGTGGCCACGGGCGACAATTCCTACTGCCAATAAGCTCAGCCGTGGCGGGGAAGTGCATCGGCAAGAACTCGGCTCGCACCGACGTGCAGTCGTGCGACGATCTCAACCTAGGCATTTCCGCGATTTCGCTCAGACGACGGACAGGCCCACCATCGGGAATTCTGGTGGCGGGCTTTCACATCAGAAGGACGCCTGAAGCCACCACTCGGTGGCACTGGATTCGATCTCGAGAGCGTGGGCGGGCCAGTCAGGATCGGCGATCAACGTTTGGACTGTTCGTGCCATTTCCGGTGCGTTGCCGTCGATGTCGAGTCTGGTGAGGAGTCGGGCGATCCGAGCTTGCGTGGCGGGCCACCTGCCGCCCGTTGTTTCAACCAGCGCCGCCACCAGGGTTGCGCACTCATGGTCGCTCAGCGGTGGCGGTGTGCGGGTCATGCCGCGCAATCCGCGGCTGCCGTCAGTGAGCCACCGGTCACTGGCTTCGTGCTGGATCCGGTTCCAGTGCAACGGGCCACGACGGCTGAGAAATGAGCGCACTGTCAGACGGTAGCGAGGGACGTCGAGAGATCGGTCCTGGTCGGCGGGCAGTGAGGGACACGTGCCGGGGCATCGGGTGGGGCCCGCTCCTGCAGCGTACGAGCCTGGCCTGCGTCCGGAGGTCTCCGTTGGTCTACGTTGTTCCCCGACGCCCGTCGAATGAGTGTGGCTGTGGCCTTGCCATTGACGGCGAGGCCACAGCCACAGAGCGGTGTCAGCTGTATCCAGCGTTGGTTATTCGGCGTTCTGGTCAGCGTGCTCGAGGATCAGGTACTGAGCGGAGATCTGCTGATCGACGTCCTTCTTGTTGTCG
Source organism: Rhodococcus sp. P4_B6 (assembly GCF_056402215.1). Taxonomy (NCBI): domain Bacteria; kingdom Bacillati; phylum Actinomycetota; class Actinomycetes; order Mycobacteriales; family Nocardiaceae; genus Rhodococcus; species Rhodococcus sp. P4_B6. The sequence continues at coordinate 8,490 of NZ_JBFUHV010000267.1, forward strand.
GTGCCGCTGGCTTCGCCGACATAACGCCCGTTGGCGACCATGCAGTAGTCCTGGGTGCCGTTGACGGTGTCCTTGGTGGCGCATTT